>NZ_JACGAS010000001.1:0-203965 GCF_020138135.1 Campylobacter sp. RM12647
ATTGTTTCCTGTATTATTTTCTGGATTTTCAGGAACTACATTGTCATTAGCACCATTGTTTCCTGGAATTGTAGGAATTTCGCCATTGTTAGCTTCTCCATTAATTTCAGGTGTTACTTGATTACCTTGCGCTAATAAATCATTAAGATTTGCAGCACCTAAGCCGTTGTTGTTAAAGTTAGTAATAACATTATTATCAACTTCTCTTGATAATACATCTGCATAAACTGTGCTTTCGCTACCTGATTGGTCAAACACAACATCATTTAATGTTCCAGTAGCACCAGCAGCACCAGCTTCACCAGCAGCAGTTGCGTCTAATTCTATTTCTCCATTGTTATTTACTAAGTTATTGATTAAGTTATTGATTTTATCATCAATTGCAGCTTCATTTTCAAAGCTTTCACTTGTTAAAATACTATTATCAATCTTTGCAACATTATCTCCTACAATATGTAAAACTTTGCCACTGCTAAGTTCTATATCAACACTTGTATCTTTTCCGATTGTTCTAATAGTATCATTTAGTGATACTGCATCGCCTACATTTAGTGACTTCTCACCATTAACATTAATAGCTTTAACATCGCCTATTAATTTAATAATTTTTCCAGCTTCCGCCATAATATTTCTCCTTGTTGAATTTCAAAACAAGGTTAATTTAACGAAAATATATAAATTCTATTATTGCCCTTCAGTGCAAAAAATATAATTTTTACAAAAAAAGGCAAAAAAATGCATAAAATATTAATTACAAGCTTTAGTAAAACCTAATTCGCAAGCTTTTTGAAAGAATTTTTTTGATTTAGAAGAATCTGTTTTGATATATGTCTTATCATTATCTTTTAATCCATCTTCATACATATATCCAAGTCTAGAACAAGAATAACCATCGCCAATCTTACAAGATTTTTCATAGTTTTTTATAGCTTTTTCAAAATCATTATTATGTTCTTGTAATACTGCTAAGCTAGCACAAGAATCTTTATCATCTAATTCACATCCTTGCTCATAATACATTTGAGTTTTTTCTATATTGTTTAAATATCTATAAACATCTCCTATTGACTTGCAAGCTTTATAATTTTTATTATTACACTCTTTATCGCTTAAATCAGAAAAATTAGATATTTTATTATTAACAACTTGGGTAGTTAAATACCAATTTGACACCATCTGACAACCATAATCATCGCCTAAACCACAAGCTCTTAAATAAAAATCAATTCCTTGATTAGGATTTAAATTATTAGCAAGTTCTATACAAGAATTAGCAATTCCACCATTGCAAGCTTTAAATAATTCGTCTTGTTTAAATTCTTTATATTCTTTTTTTTGTAAATAAGCATAATTATCACAAGCTTCATAAATATCATTTTTGCAAGCATTATCTAATAAATCATTAGCTTTTTTTATATCCTTATTAACACCAAGTCCTAGATAATACATTTTCCCAAGACTTCCACAAGCTTTTTTGTTATTCAAATCACAAGATTTTTTATAATATTTATAAGCATAAGAATAAGAAATCCCCGTTCCTAATCCAAATTCATTCATCTCTCCTAATCTATAGCAAGCATTAGAATTATCTTTATTGCATTCTTGTTTAAAATTAGGATAAGCTTTTTTATATTCACCTTTTTCGAACAAACTTTCATTAGCACTTAAAGATACCAAAATACCTAAAGCTAATAATATTTTTCTCATACAATCTCCTTAAAAATATCAAATAAATTAAAGTAAAAATAATATGTAAAAATCGTAAATACTAAAGAGATTAAAAGGGTTGCATTTAGGAGTATAGTTGAAAAATGATTAACGATTTATTAGCTGCAACCCTTTAAAACAAGGAATGGCGTATTATAACCACACAATTATTAAAATAATATTAAACTAAATAAAAATTTTATAAATATTTTATTTTTTATATTATTTATAAATTATTTTCTAAATCTATACTAAATAAATCATAGTTTTTCCTATAATCTTTTGTAGAAATATTAAAAAACCCTAATAAAGAACTAAATAAATTATCTTGAGATAGTTTAAAATCAAGTTTATCTTTATTGTTATACTCATAATTAGTCCATAAAATAGCCGGAATTTGAATTTGCTCTTTTGGTGCTAAATAATATGGCATTCCGTGCAAATAAAACCCATTTTCTCCTAAACTTTCTCCGTGATCACTTAGATAAAATAAAGCTTTTTTATCAGCATTATCAGTCTTTAAAACATCAATCAAACTAGCCACTATAAAATCAGTATAAAGCAAGGTGTTATCATAAGTGTTATATAAATTATCTTCGCTACATTCTTGCAATTTATTTGTATTACAAGTTGGAGTAAATTTTTCAAATTCTTTTGGATATCTAAGATAATAACTTGGCCCATGAGAACCTTGCAAATGCACTATTATTAATGTATTTTTATCTTTTTTACTTTTTAATATATTCTTAGTTTCATCAACTAACCATCCATCATAATCTTTACTTTTAATAATAGAATTAATGTCATTACAAACATTTTGACAACCACCAGAATTATTATCTATCCAACGCACATCAATAAAACGATTTAAAAGATTTAAAACATTCTCATAATTTTCACCTTTTTTAAAATCCACCCTATCATGCAATGAAAACATACAAGGTAAAGATTGAGCAGTGGCAGTCCCGCAAGATGTAAAATTACTAAAATAATTAATATTTAAATTCTTAGTATAAAAATTAGTATCGTTTTTAGTATATCCGCCTAAAGAATAATTCTTTGCCCTTGCAGTTTCTCCTACTACTAAAATAAAAGTTTTACTCTCATTATCATCTTGAATAGAAGCATCAAGCCCTATTTTTACCATCTCTTCTTTAGGAGTGAATTTTGATTTTGTTATTTTGATAGCAGAATATATTTGATGAAAAGGCACATTGTAATATCTTATGTCATCATTAGTTCTAATAAAAGGTATAAAAGTTCTAGAATTAGTAAATACTATGACAAAAATCAATATAGCACTTAAAATAATTGAAACTATTTTAGCTAGATAATAACCTTTTTTTATACTGATAAATCTTAGCAAAATTATTGGTAATACAACGCTTAATAATATAAAAAATACAAAAGATAAAGAAAATAAATCGCTCATTTCTCTTTTGTCTGTTAAAAATACATTAGCTACCATATTTCCATCAATAACTACATTGTAAGTTTTAATAAAATATATACTAAATCCAGTGCATATTATTAAAATAACAGAACAAATATAAGCCAAAATTCTAAAAAAACATAATATATTAACAACTAAAAATATCAATGCAAAATATATAATATTTACTATTGTAAAAAAATAAATATCACTTATTTTATTACTCAAAAATGTAAGCATAGAAAAATAATTCAAAGCAATTATATATGCACTTAAAACAAAATTAAATAAAATTGGATTTATCTTTAACATTTACTACCTTTTTGTATAGTTTTTATCATTATAAATAACTTAATTTAAGGAATAGTTTTGAGATTAATTTCGTGGAATGTAAATGGTTTAAGAGCAATTTGTGATAAAGATGGGTTTTCGTTTTTAGAAAAATACCCTACTGATTTTTTAGGTATTCAAGAGATAAAAGCAACACCTGATAAATTTCCAAAAGATATAAACAATTTAGGCTTTAAAGATATTAAATCAAATTCAGCAAAAAGAGCTGGATATTCTGGTGTTATGAGCTTTTTAAATTTTGAATGCGAGAGTAGATTTGCCCAATTTTTTCTTGATGATGAAGGAAGAGTTTTAGAGCATAGTTTTAAAGATATTGTTTTGTTTAATATATATTTTCCAAACGGACAAAGCGGTGATGAAAGATTAGATTATAAAATGAAATTCTATGATGATTTTTTAGAATATTTAAAAAAATTATTATTAGAAGGTAAAAAAATCATAATTTGTGGAGATGTAAATACAGCACACCGCCCAATAGATTTAACTCACCCAAAAGCTAATGAAAAAACAAGTGGATTTTTACCAATTGAGCGTGAGTGGATTGATAGATTGCTTGATGCTGGATTTGTTGATACATTTAGATATATAAACGGAGATATTCCTGAAAAATATTCGTGGTGGAGCTATCGTGCAGCTGCTAGAAATAGAAATGTTGGTTGGAGAATTGATTATTTTTTCATATCAAATAATCTTACCCCTTATTTAAAAGACGCCTTTATATTAAGCGATGTAATGGGCTCTGATCATTGTCCTGTTGGTATTGATATTGAAATCTAAAATAAATGAGTTTTTAAATTCTAACAATATTTGCGTAGTTTCTACAAACGAGCCTTATTCGGCTACTTTGTTTTATAAATTTGATGAGATTAATGAAGCATTACTTTTTATCTCATCGCCTACTTCAAGGCATATTAAATTAGATGAATTATTAAGTGCAGCAATTTATACAAACAATCCAATTAAAGGCGTTCAAATAATAGGAAAATTATTATTAGCAAATGAAACCCAAAAAAAGCTTTATTTAAATACATATAAGGCTGCTAATTTTGCACTAAATCACAAAATTTATGCACTAAAGCTAAAATATTTAAAATACACAGATAATACCCTAATGCTACCTAAAAAAACGGAGATTTTTTATGAATGAATTTATACTTGATATAAGTGCTACTTTATTTTTTAGTTTTTTACTAATTTATTTTGTAATTAAAAGGATAAAAAAATGAAAGCATTAATTATTTGTGATAGCTTTAAAGGCTCTCTTAGTTCAAAACAAGCAAACGAAGCTATCAAAAAATCTTGCGATAAATTAAATATAAACTCAATTCAACTAGCTATTTCTGATGGTGGAGAAGGTTTTTTAGAAAGTATAAATGATAAAATCAATGCTACAAAACTCTATTTAAACTTAAAAAATGCTTATGGTATTAGAGATTATAAGGGTTATTATCTTTTAAAAGAAAATAAAGCATATTTTGAAATGGCAGAATTTGCAGGATTAATCGCTCTTAATGAAAATGAAAAAAATCCTTGCAAAACTAGCACAATTTCACTAGGTATTGCTATAAAAGACGCTATTAATAATGGTGCAAATGAGTTTATAATAGGCATTGGTGGCTCGGCTACAAATGATGCTGGAATAGGAATGCTAAGTGCTTTAGGATACGAGTTTTTAGATGAATTTGAAAATATTTTAAAACCTATCGGAGAAAATCTAATAAAAATTGCAAAAATAAATGATAAAAATGTATTAAAAGAGCTTAAAAACTGCAGCTTTAAAATAGCTTGTGATGTGAAAAATCCACTATATGGAGAAAATGGTGCAGCGTATGTCTATGCAAGGCAAAAAGGTGCAAATGATGATGAAATTAAAATGCTTGATTTGGGTTTAAAAAATTTTGCAAAAGTTTGTGAAAAATATTTAGCTAAAGATTATTCACAATTTCAAGGTTGTGGTGCTGCTGGTGGGCTTGGATTTGGCTTTAAAGCATTTTTAAATGCAGAATTTGAAAGTGGATTTTCATATATTAAAAACCTTTTAAATCTTGAAGAATTGATTAAAAACTCTGATTTAATAATAACAGGAGAAGGTGCTTTTGATAATCAAAGTTTGATGGGAAAAGTAATCGGAGAAATTAATCAAATTTGTAAAATTTATGATAAAAAATTAATAATATTTTGTGGTTTAAATAATAGTGATTTTAAAAATTGCTTTTCTTTAACAAAAGCATTTTCTAATAAAACAAAAAATGAATTAATGCAAAATAGCATTGCCTATCAATGCTTAAATGAGCTTTCGTTTAATGTATTGCAAACTTTTCTTGCTAAAAAATAATTTTTAACAAGGAGATATTATGCTTAAAAAAATTATAACTCACGAGCTTTTTGCTCCAATTTTGTTGATTTTTATGACTATACTTGCTTTAGCTCTTAAAAATTCAAATCTAAACACTTATTATGAACTCATTACTAATTATAAAGCAGGTGTGATTTTTGGAGATTTAAACCTTATAAAACCACTTACTTTATGGGTAAATGATGGGCTTATGGCTATATTTTTCTTTTGGGTTGGACTAGAAGTTAAAAAAGAAATCCTAATAGGAGAATTAAGCAATATAAAAGCTGCTAGTTTGCCACTAATTGCAGCACTTGGCGGAGTAATTGTCCCTGCTATAATTTATAGTTTAATTAATATAAACGATAGCTTTGCTTTACAAGGTTTTGCAATACCGACTGCAACTGATATTGCTTTTGCTTTAGGAGTTTTATTATTACTTGGAAATAAAATTCCAAAATCTTTAACAATATTTTTACTAAGCCTTGCAATATTTGATGATGTTGCTGCAATTATTATAATCGCTTTGTTTTATACAAATGAGCTAAGTATTTTAAGTCTTAGCCTTGCTACTTGTGGTTTAGCTATTTTGCTATTATTAAATTATTTGCATATTTGTATAAAAAGCCTTTATGTGATTATTGGTGCATTTATTTGGGTTTGCGTTCTTAAAAGTGGAGTTCATGCGACTTTAGCTGGTATGGCGTGTGCGTTTTTTATACCATTAAATACTAAAGATAATAAAGAATTTTTAGAACACATAATGCACGATTTGACACCTTATATAAATTATTTTATATTGCCTTTATTTGCTTTATTTAATGCTGGAGTTTTGATTAATGGTCTTAATTTAAATGATTTTAATGCAGTATTTTTTGGAGTATTTTTAGGTCTATTTTTAGGCAAACAATTAGGTGTATTTAGCTTTTGCTTAATTGCTAGTAAATTTGGCTTTAAATTACCATCAAATAAAGTTCAATTATACGGGGTTTGCATACTAACAGGTATTGGTTTTACTATGAGCTTTTTTATAAACACTCTTGTATTTGAAAATAATCCTGAATTATTTAATAGCGCAAAATTAGCAATACTTAGTGCTTCTTTTGTATCAGCTGTATTAGGCTATATTTGGCTAAGATTTATAAGCAAATAATCATATTAACTCCTATAAAAAGGAGTTAATTTAAATTCTATTGTATTTATAATAAGCAGCACAAGCACCTTCACTACTTACCATACAACTTCCTATTGGATTATTAGGCGTGCATAAATTACCAAAAACTTTGCAATCAGTTGGCTTTGCAAGTCCTTTTAAAATCTTAGGGCATAGACAGGCTTTGTTTTCTGCTTTTGTATTTGTTTTTATATCAAATACTTTTTTTGCGTTTATATAATCATATTCATCTTTTAGCTCCAAACCGCCATTACTAATAACACCTAAGCCACGGAATTCAAAATCATCACGCCTAAAGTATTTATCAATTAATTCTTTAGCTTTTTCATTACCATTTTTACTAACTAATCTTGAATATTCATTATAAACATTATGAGTTTTATTATTAAATTGCAAACTTAGATTTAATAGCGAGTGCATTAAATCAACAGGCTCAAAACCACTTATAGCAAATGGTTTTTTATAAGTATTAGCCATATTTAAATATGCGTTTTCTCCTATTATCACGCTTACATGTGATGGGGCTAAAAAGCCATCAATATTACAATCTTTATCATTTAATAAGGCTTCAACAGGCTCAGGAACTCTTACATGATTTATATGAAAAAATACATTTTTAAGCCCCATTTCAAGCACTTTTTCAATCAAAACCGCACTCATAGGAGTAGTAGTTTCAAAACCTATTGCAAAAAATATAATCTTTTTATCTTTATTTTCATTTGCGATTTTTAATACTTCTAGTGGGCTATAAAGCGCTCTAATATCCTTGCCTTGCGCTCTTAATTTTTCTAAACTTGTATTACTAGCAGGAACTTTAATCAAATCAGCAAGCGTGCAAAAAATAGCACCTTCCATACTTGCTAAAAAAATAGCTTCATCAAGCCTACTTTTTGGCATTACACAAACAGGACAACCTGGCCCATGAATAAAGTTAATATTAGGCAAAAGAGAAGGGATTGAGTATTTTATAAGCGAATGTGTATGTCCGCCACAAATCTCCATTACATTATAAATCCTATCAAGCTTAACATTATTAATTAGTTTTTTTAAATTATTAATAATATTTGCGTCTTTATATTCTTTTATGTAATTCATAAAAACCTACTTTCAATCTCTTCGCTACCTATCTCATCTGCAATTTGCTTATATAATTCTAAGCTTTCTTTAGCAGCTGCTTCATCAATTTTTTGCATAGCAAAACCAACATGAATTAATACAAAATCTCCCACATTAACCTGCTCAGGTATCAAATCAAGGCTAACCCCACGCTTAATCCCTAAAGTATCAACCTGTGCAAAATTATTTTCATCAACACTTAAAACTTTTGATGGTATAGATAAACACATATTAACTCCTTAAAGATTTAAAATATTCACAAAGCTCGGCAATTCCTTCGCCTGTAGTGCTGCTTACGCAAAAGATTTTTACATTTGGATTTAATTTTTTTGCTTCTTGTGTGATAGTTTCTAGGCTAAAATCAAAATATTTTGCTATATCCATTTTAGTTAAAACTATCAAATCAGCTCTTTTAAACATAACAGGATATTTTGCTACTTTATCACTTCCTTCAGGACTTGATAAAAGCACAACATTTAAATTCTCGCCCAATTTATATGATGCAGGGCATACTAAGTTGCCTATATTTTCTATTACACAAAATTCTGAATTACTAATATCAAGATTTTTTAGAGCTAAATCTATCATTTTTGCGTCTAAATGACAGCTTTGACCTGTGCTTATTTGATATGCTTTAGCACCTGCTTTGATAATCCTATCAGCGTCCTTATTAGTCTCTAAATCCCCTTCAATTACGCATAATTTTAATAAATTATTTTTTATAATATACTCAAGTAGAGTGGTTTTACCACTACCAGGAGAGCTCATAAAATTAAGGCAATATAAATTAGATTTTTTAAAAAATTCTTGATTGATTTTTGCTTGATTTTCGTTTTCAGCCATAATTTTTGCTTTTGCTTCAATGATTACTTTCATTACCTACTCCTTAAATTTTTCACATTTTACTAAGTAAAAGTATTTACAATGGCAACAAAAATCATTTTATAAATAATAGACCAAATTCCAAGTAAAAAATTTAATACTAATATTTAAATTAATTAAAACTTAATTTTTAAAATTAATTTAAATATTTAACTTTTAAATATAAAATTTATCAATTTTTTTTAATTAAAGGATAAAAAATGGATATTCTTATGAATTTACCTAATTCTTTACAATTTGCTATACAACTAGCTATTGTATGTATTTGCCTATTTTATGGCTCAAAAAAAGGTGGAATTACTCTTGGAATGTTAGGTGGCGTTGGGCTTATTGTGATGATTTTTGGCTTTGGTGTAAAACCAGGAAAACCAGCAATTGATGTTATGCTAACTATTTTAGCAGTTGTTGTAGCTAGTGCAACACTTCAAACCAGTGGTGGTCTTGATGTAATGCTTCAAATAGCTGAAAAAATTCTTAGAAAAAATCCAAAATATATTAGTATTTTAGCTCCAATTACAACTTGCACCCTAACAATTCTTTGTGGCACAGGGCATGTTGTTTATACAATTTTACCTATTGTATATGACATAGCTATTAAAAACAATATTAGACCTGAAAGACCGATGGCAGCAAGTAGTGTTTCAGCACAACTTGGAATAATTGCTAGCCCAGTATCAGTGGCTGTAGTAACTCTAACAGCATTTATTATTAATAGCAATCATCACTTAGCAGGATTTGATGGATATTTGGACTTACTTAAAATTACAATACCATCAACTTATTTAGGAGTGCTTTGCGTTGGAATATTTAGCTGGTTTAGAGGTAAAGATTTAGATAAAGATAGCGAATTTCAAGAAAAAATTAAAGATGAAGAATTTAAAAAATATGTTTATGGTGGTGGGTGCAAATCATTAATAGGTGAAAAATTACCTAATAGTGCTTGGTTATCAATGTGGATATTTTTAGGCGCTATTGCCTTAGTTGCTGTTTTAGGATATTTTTCAAATCTACGACCTGCATTTAACACAAAAGTTGATTCAGCAAGTATTTTAATCGTAGATAACAATGCTAAAACAATAAAAGAAATACCTATTAAGAATTCAAATCTCATAATTACTTATAATGAATTAAATAAAACTATTAAAGATGGTAAAGTAAAAAGCACGAAAGAAAATATAAAAGCAATTAGCATTGATAATAATCTACAAATAACACAAGAAAATAACTATGTAATTATTAATAATGAAAAATTTGAAAATGCAAAAATTATTTTTAGCGATAAAAAAGAACAAGCAAAACCTTTAGGAATGGTTGAAGTAATTCAAATTTTTATGCTTTTGGCAGGTTCATTAATAATAATCTTTACAAAAACTAATGCAAATAATATTTCAAAAAGTGAGATATTTAAATCAGGAATGGTTGCTCTTGTGGCTGTATTTGGAATCTCTTGGATGGCTGATAGTATGGTTGCAACACATACTCAAATGATAAAAGATAGCTTAGGAAATATATTAAGCGAATATCCTTGGACTTACGCAATAGTTTTAATAATAATTTCTAAATTAGTAAATTCTCAAGCAGCTGCACTTGTAGCGTTTGTGCCACTAGCTTTAAATATAGGAGTTAATCCAGCTGTTATTTTAGCATTCGCACCAGCTTGTTATGGCTATTTTATTTTGCCAACATATCCAAGTGATTTAGCAGCTATTCAATTTGATAGAAGTGGAACAACTCGTATAGGAAGATTTGTAATAAATCATAGTTTTATTATTCCTGGTTTTATAGGTGTTATTACTTCAAGTATTTTTGGATATTTTCTTGCGAGTTTTTATGGTTACTTATAAATTTTGCCCTATTTTAGGGCAAAATTAAGATTTTAATTTTGCTAATATTTAACTAGAATTTAAAATATTATTTTCCAATAAAACTATAATTTAAAACCTAGAAACTATAATCTCAATTATCTTATCATCTTCTAATTCAAGCCTAATGCTAACACTTTTGCCCAAAAGTATTTTAGTAAAATAAAAATATTCATTTTTCATTTTAAATTCTAACTGGCTTAAAGTCTTTTGTATCTCATTATAGCTTTTGCCTTTTATATCATTATTTATATCATCTAATACACTTTTATCAAGCACAAGGCAAACTCTTTCAAGGTTACTACACTTTAAATTTGACTTTAAAATCCTTGTTATGAGCTCATTGGGTTGCTTTAAAAAATCATCATAATACCACCAAGCACAAAGCATAGCCAAAGTTAAAGCTAAGTATTTTTTAAAATAAACATTATGGTTTTTTCTAGCAGTATATAAATATACAAAGCCAAATATCGCAAATGGCACGAGATTTTTAAGAGTATCAATGCTCTTATAAACGCTTTTATCATAAAGACAAAAATTATAAATAATCTTAGCAAGGCAAACACACGATATAAAAAGCGAAATATGTCTTAAAAGTAAATAAAACTTATCTTGCAAGATTATCTTACTATCCAAATCATCTTGAGATAGTAAAAGATAAATCCTAGAAAAAAGAAAAGCAAATATAAAGCAAGGAATATAACTAAAATCTCCTATATAAAATGGTATAAAAAACAAAAACCAAGCTAGATAAAAAAGCGTATTTTTAAAAATCACATTAGCTTTTGCTAAAAACCTTTTAAAGCCATTTTGTTATCCTTAAAAGCAAAAATATTTAAATTTAAAAATCACTAAAAATAAAATTGAAATTCCTAATTTAAATTCCTTTTAAAATATCTTGAAAATACATTAAATTTTAACGGAATTTAAAATCGGAATTTCAATATTTTTTATCCTTTAATATCCTAATTATTCAGCCTTTTTATCCAAAAAATTATCAATATTTTTTGTAATATACATAAGAACATATAAAACTATCATTATAAGAATTGTTCCTGTAATTAGTGCGAATTGCTCCATTTGAAGCACAGAAAACAATACTGCATAAACACCGCCTAAAAATAGTAGCATTCCAAAGCCAAATTTTTTGCTATTTGTAAGAGCTTTTATATAAAGTGCGTTTGGTATTACGACCATTAATGTAGCGATAATATAGGCAAGTTCAAAACTAAAATATTCTGACATTGAAAGCAAAACTAAATAAAACAAAGTTAGCGAAAATCCAACAACTCCGTATTGGATATAATGAGTTGGTTTTTTGCCTAAAATTTCAAAAACATAAACCACAAATAAACTAAGCATTATAAATAATATGCCGTATTTAGCAGCTCTTATTACTTGTCTATAATGAGTAATGCCTTCGTATAGATTAATACCGATTAGATTATCATTTAGATAATGATTTGAATTATTTATAGCTTTTTGATAATTCATAGTAAATGGCATAATTTCATATTTTGCGTTAAAGCCGTTATTATCAAGATTTTTGCTAACAGGCAATGTCCCATAAAAACTAGGTTTGCTTTCTTTTGAATTAATATCTAAGGTATTCTTTTGCGCTAAAGGAAGTATCTCTATACCTTTTGAGCCCCTTAATGTGAAAGAAATTTCAAAAGGTGTATTATTTTTCAACATATTTTTATTAATTAGTGATGAAATTCCATATCTTAAATGAGAATTTTTACTATTTGTCCCTGCATTTGGTTTTAAATCAATGCTATTTAGTTTAAAAGTTGAGATATTTACTAACGATTTTGCATCTAATAAACCTAAAGATAAATAAATTTCATCAAAGTCTTGCGGTAATTTTTCATCTAAATCAGCAAAATTACCACCAATGCTAATATTTGCGTTATAAACACTAGCTTTATATATTCCTTTTTGTCTAACCTCATCTAAAATATCAATTTTTACATCAATTTGGCTTGGGATTATGATTTTTTCGTAAGGGACTTTTTGCGTAATCGTATTGCCTTCTTCATCTTTTATATTTTGTTCTTTAGTGCCATTTATTACTAGAAAAATCCCGTGTATTGTTTGCTTTTGACCCCATTCATTACCTAGAGTATCAACCATATTTTCATAAGTATCATTTCTCTCATTTATTATTCCGTTTATAAAAAACAATGGTATTTGAAGTAATATTGCAAGTAAAAATATAAAACCTACTTTTTTAGTTATTGAATTAGATGGTGTTTTAATCATTTTATTTCCTTTTAATTTTTAAAATATTTATCATATACAAAATAAGCTTAAATTACAAATACCAAACGAAATTCCTATTTTAAATTCCACTGCAAATAATTAAAATTTATATTTATTAAAATCACTAAACGATTTTTTTCGTTTATTATATTTTTCCACAAAGCTTAAATACCTAGCTTTTTTAAAAGTTCGCTTGATTTTGCTAGGTTTTTGCTAAGTGAGCTTAGAATTTCATCTACACTTCTTAGCTCTTTTTCTTCTTTTATGTTTGGATTTTTTGCACTTAAATCGTAGTTTTTAAGAGCAAGTTCGCTTTTGCTTACTAGCCATGAGTTTTCAGTGATTTTACGCTCCTTAACACAAGATAGAAAATCTTTAAAATGCTCATACTCTAAAGGCTTATTTTTAGTTAGTTTATAAGGTGGTATTAGCTCATAATAATACACCTCATCACTATCATTTAAAAACCTTTTACCAAGCGAGAAAAACAGCACATTAGTCTTCACCGCACTATAAGGCAAAAACACCCCACTAGGAAGGCTTAAAACACACTCTAAATTATACTCATTTACTAAATCTTGCTTTACACTCGTAAAGGCGTTTGAGTTTTGAAACAGCACTCCTTCAGGCACTACCACAGCACATCTGCCGTTTATCTTAAGGCTTTTTAGGATATGTTGTAAAAATAGTAGCTCAGTGGCGTTTGATTTTACTAAAAAGTTGTTTTGGATTTGCTCTTTTTCCTTGCCACCAAATGGTGGATTTGCTAGGATTATTTCATATCTATCATCTTCGCTTATATCGGTGATTTTTTTATTTAGGGTGTTTGTTTTGATGATATTTGGAGATTTTATGCCGTGCAAAATCATATTCATAACACCCATTGCATAGCTTAATGGGGTCTTTTCCTTGCCGTGCAAGGCGTCATTTTGCATAAAATCTATCTCATCATTGCTAAGGCTTGTTTTATCTCTCATCACATGCAAAAAACTCTCACACAAAAACCCACAACTACCACAGGCAGGGTCATACACACGCTCATTTGCCTTTGGGTCTATCACTTCAACGATAGCTTTTATAAGTGGTCTTGGGGTATAAAACTCCCCACTATTTCCCCCATCGCTCCCCATATCTTTTAGCAGTTTTTCATACACTAGGCTTAGTGCAAACGTATCATCATCTTTGCTAAAGCTACATTCATCAATGATATTTATGATATCTCTTAGCGTGTGTCCGCTACTTATTCTGTTGTCAATATTTTCAAAAATACCACCGATTTTATACTCAATGCTTTTAAAATCATCGTTGTTTTTAAAGCTTTTTAGATAGACAAAAAGCTCATTATTTACAAAATTAGTCAAATCATCACCGCTTAGGGCATTTTTAATATCTAGTGTGCCATCTTCTTTTTTAGGTGCTGCCCAACTACTCCACGCAAATTTGTTATCTAATATGCTTACATACTCCTTATCATCATAAAACGCCTTTTCTTCAAGCTCTTTTTCATAATCATCTAAGAATTTTAAAAATAGTATCCAGCTAATTTGCTCCGTATAATGCATAGCCCCACTGATACCATCATCACGCCTTAAAATGTCTGTTATTTGGTCTATTTTGTTTTGCATTTTTGTCCTTTACCCATCATACTTTTAAATATTTATCATCAAGTAAAAATCAAGTAGATTTATAGTAAAAGTCTATCATCATCGTAAAATTAAGTAGATTAACTTTAATAAAAGTTATCTTTTATGTTTATTAAAGATTGTTTTTCTTGAGCCTTTTTTTTCTTCGCTTGACATACTGAAAGCTGATTAAATATATATCCTTTCATCTGATTTGTTTATTACAAAATCAACTTCTAAAGATTTATTAATGTTTTTCCCATATTACATTTATACACTTCTATCACACCCACATATACCATATATCCACGAGATTTAAACTCTTTGTAGATTATATTTTCTTAATATGTGTTTTAATTTTATTTGTCTATACTTTAACATAACGTTTCTTAAGCCTATATCTTCATAATAGTATTTAAGTGGAGTGCCTATATATTTTCGCCCTTTTACATCATAACGATTTGCACTACTTATCAAAAAACAATCTTGTAAAAAATCTATATAATTTTTAATAGTTACATTGCTTATCTTTATGCCTTTACTAGCAAATGTTTTTTTTATGGTGCTAGGGTTTGCAAGTGCTCCTATATTTAAAGCCAAAATATCTAACAAGCTTTCTAGTTCATAAGTTTTGCTGATATTGGTTCTTTCAATTAAATCTTTTAAATAAACTTCCTTAAAAAGATTTTGCAAATAAGCACTTTTTTGCTCTTGTGTAGGCAGAGTCGCCACAAATGGCATTCCGCCCCATACTATTATTCATTCCAAGCTGTATTTATATCATCTTTTGTTTGCATAAATTCTTTAAAGCTAAGTGGGTATAAATATAGCTCATCTCCTCTACCACAAAACTCCGTTATAACATCGCTTGATAAAAACTTAGAATACCGCCCGTTACATACACATCAACATTATCAAAATATAAAAGCGTGTTTAAAACCTCTTCAAAGTTTTTTAAAAACTAAACTTCATCAAGCATAATATAATGCATTTTTTCATCTTTTATAAGTGATTTTATATGATTTAATAAATTAGCAGGTTCTCTTAAATACTTATAATCAAACTTATCAAGTTAAATAATGATTATATACCCAATTACAAATTAAGAAAACTTAACAAACAACATAAAAACGAAAATACGATTAAATACATATTCTAAGTTATATTAGAACTTTTACAAACTTGTAGTGTTATTTAAAAATGAGTTTATTTAGATAAATATCTGTTTTTATTTGTACTTTTCTAACTTACATTTATTAAAAATCGATGTAAGTTAGAAAAATTTTTATCATAAAATTGTCTTTTAATCATAAAGAATAAAATTCTATTTCCGAAGTTGATTTAAATAGAAAAACTCAATAAACACCATTAACTTATTATATATATAATTATAAGAATATAACTAAAATAGGAGGAATTATGTATAAGATAATTGATGGAAAACAATATAATAAACATAGTGGTATTGAGGATATTAAAATTCCAGATTGTTTTGTATATCCTAACAATAAAAATGGCTGTGGTCATGGGGAAGCAAAATTATATATAAGTGTTAATTCTTGCGAAGACATAGAGGCCTTCTTTGAAATAAAAAAAGGTATTGGTACAGTGAATTGTATAATTGAAAAAGCTGATTTATTAAACTATTTAAATGTCAATAAAAATAACTATGATAGTGGAATATACGATATTAGAAAAAAAGAAATAGAAAATATTAAAGATGAAAATTTATTTTTTACGTTATTCTTACCTAAATTGGACGGTAGTAGAGATTATATAAACTCAAAAGATGAAAATTATCATCTTATTAGAAAAGTAGCTTTAAAAAATATAGGTTCTATATCAATAGAAAAGCTTATATATATTAATAATCATCTAAACATAAGATTAGTGTATTTTCAATTAAAGGTATTAACTAAGTGATAATGTATTACGAATTTAAATTTACTATACAATACCTTTAAAGGTTTGAAATTTAGATTTTTGAATATAAGGTACTCTTGCTATTATAGTAATTGTACCCTTCTAATAAATCTAAATCATAAAATCTATTGCATAATCACTAAGTTTAGTATCCTACCATCAGTGAAATAATACTCTTTCCTAATGTTTTCCTTAAGCCACCCAGCGTTTTCTAGCTTTATATCAATATATTTTGCTCTAGTTTCGTTTTCTAACATTTAAATCCGCCAATAATTTATGAAATTTATTAGAAATATATATAAAATTATTAAAAATTACAAATATTGAAATAATTTTTATATTAATAATCTTTTAATAAATTTTGAAATACATATTCGCAGTATATGCAAAAATACTTTATGCTCTTAATGTTTTAAAATACTTAATTTCATTATCATTTTAAATACTCTAAATATTCTTTTACTATCTTTTTACTTTCAAGTGCTAATTCTTTTGGAGCTAGAATTTTTACATAAGGTATAAACCTAAACACCACGCTAAGCAATTCATCATCATAACTTATCATTGTGCTGATTATGAGCTTATCATCAGTTTTATTTATTATTTTTTGATTTGCTAGGATTTTATGGTTTAAAAAATACTCTATTTTTAAACCACTAACTTCTAAAATAGCTTCAATCCTATCACAGCTAGTAAAAAAATCATTGTCATTTTCAAGCTCTTCTAAGACCTTTTTATCATGCGAAAACTCATCTTTGCATATATTTATAGACTTTAGTTTGTATAAAGCAAATGTTTTTATGATATCATCTTCAGTAGCTAGTAGATACCATGTACTTAAATGACTTATAAGCTTATATGGTTTTAAGGTTCTTAGCTTATTATCGTAATTTACTTTTATGATTTTTTGAAAGATAATAGCCCTGCATAGGTTAGTAAAATCACTCATATTACAAACCTCACTAATTGGCTGAAACTTTATAGGAAAATACTTACTCTCAGAAAAATTTTCTATAAAATCAATTGCAAATACCCCCCCCCAATGATATTTTTTAACAAATTTATATAGTCGTTTTTATAAGTTTTTAAAATCTTACTATCTTTTATGTAATACCTACCGCTCTTATCTTTAGCAATAGATAAATGCCCTAATCTTTGCATAATATCACGCTGAATGGTTCGCTCACTTACTCCGTATTCTAATGCTAATTCAGATTTGCTAAAACGCTCTTTATTATAAAGTCTTATTAATATCTCAATTATTCTTTCTACTAACAAATCTCCTGTACTTGGTAATCTCACTGCTTACTTTTCTTTTTATAGTTTCTTGGAAACGCAACTTTGCCTAATTGCCACAAATACACATCAATTTGCTTGATTTTAAACTCGCCTAAGCTATAAAATTTAATAAACTCATTTATAACATCACAAAAAGTCTCATAATTTTTTAAATCCATTTTTTTAGACTTATAAAAACTATCAGTTTTTTGAAAATATTTTAACATAGTATCTACATAATAATCATATATAGGAAATTTTTCTGGCTTATGATGTGAGCAGTATTTGCTAGCAAATGAATAAAATTTTTTATTTACTCCATTTATATTTACACTCGCTATATTACTAACCAAACTTAAATCCCCATCTTCTAAACCCTTATCAATATTTAAATCTTTTATATGCTTAGCAACAGGAAAAATTGAAAAAATATTTGTGCTATAAAAATCGTTTAATGATGATGCTTTTATCAAAATATCATTTATATCATCATTTTTTGGATAAGTTTTAGTAAACAATTTATTTAAAGCAACTTCTTGTAATTCATAGTGCTCATCAACTTTTTCTATAGTATATTTTCTCACTTCTTCTGAAGTTGGTCTTTTTATTTTGATTAATGGTGTCATATTTTTCCTTAATAATTTTATTTTAAATCCTTCAAACCAAAGAATTTAAAATAAAATTTCATTTATTTATTAAACTAAACAAAAATAAATAAAATTACTATAATGATACTTACTATTTGTATTAGCAAGTATCACTTAAATTATTAAACTAGTATGAATAATAATCTCTTTACATACTTTGACAATATCCATATGGACTATTTCTACATCTATTCCCAAAAATATCATCTCCCTCCCTACAACAATAACGACAAACAGGAATAGAATTTTTTCTTACATATACATGAACCCCTTCTTTTTTGTTACAGAAACATTTTTTACCATTTAGACTGCTATATCTTTCACCGCAATAAGAACAAATATAACTCATATTTTCTCCTTAAAAATAAATTCATTGATATTTTAACACATACAAAAGACATACTATGTCTTTTAACTTGATTAAAATGAGATATTTATAAATTTTACATAAATTAAAAGTTAAAATTATGAAGAATAAATTAATTAGCAATTAGTTAAAAGCTAATTGCTAAATCAAAACCTAAAGCATGTCTATTACTATAAATAGTAGATTGTTTTAAATATTTTAACCCTATTTTATACCCTATCTTGTAGCCAAATAACTCATTATCATAAATGCCTATTGTAGCACTATATTCTAAAGGAGTTTTTATAGTTTTATTGAGTGATTTTATATATTTATTTTTAAAATATTTCCTATCATATAAATCAAATTCCAAATAAAGAGTATCAAATAAAATCATAGAATCAAAACCATAAATCACACCATTTAATCTTTCTTTTTCATTAGCTAAATTAACAATTTTATATCCTAACAGCTCATACTTTTCAAGGTGATATTTAAATTTAGTACGAGTATAGCCAAATAATAAATTTGTTTTAATTTTAAACAAGCTAAATTCGTTATATAAACTATAAGCCAACATTAAATTGAAGTTTGAATGAATTTGTTTTACATAACCTACTTTTTTTACTCCACCTTCAGGATGCATTATGTCGCTTTCGTATCCAGAACCACCAATTGATATCTCAAATCCTATAGGTAAATCATTATATGATTCTTTAAACATTTTTATATAAAAACTATCATAAAGATTATTATTCTTATTTTTAATTCTACCTATTTTATCTACTTCAGGATTTTGTATTTTAAGTTTAGTAAAAGTACTAGATGTACCTATATAAGCAGCATTTATAGTAGCTGTTAATAAAGTAATTATTGTTAATATTTTTTTCATTTTAATTATTTTCCTTTATACCAAATAAACCAAGACTTATTTAAAATACTCAAAATTAGCCAAACAAATTAAGTTTGGCTAAAAGTTTGCGTATTAATACTAATTATTTTTAATCATCATCTTCAGCACCATAAACATCAGAACAATTACAAAAAAGACTATTATTACCACAAATAGGGCAACGGTCATCATAGTTAATAGAAAATTTGTCCTCAATTAAAGAAAATCTCATTTACTTCTCCTTAAAATAAATTCTTATTAAAAAATAAGTACTAAATGATAACCAAAGCAAAAGACACACTAAGTCTTTTTGTGTAATTTATGAGATAATTTTTGTGATTTTGTAAAAATATTTGGATTTAAAATTAACAATAATCTTATTTAGAAATTTAAAATAAATTTTTATTTGTTTAAGTTAAATTTATCTACTTAATATCAAATATATAAAATTACCTTGATAATATTTGTGTATTTATCTAAATTATAAGCTACTTGCTATATAACTAAAGCTGTAACATTTATATTTATATATTAAATATAGTTATTATTTTTATATAAATTTTATTGTAAGAAATATTAACAACTTATAAAATTACTGATTAAAGAAAAATGAAGAAAATAAAATATAAAAAGCTAATCATTAAGATTAGCTTAAGATTATTTATTTTTTAATAAATCTCTGATTTCTGTTAGCAGCACTATATCTTCGCTTGGAGCTGGAGCAGGAGCTGGTTTTTCTTCTTCTTTTTCTGCTTTTTTAAGCTTATTAATTAACTTTACAACAACGAAAATTGAAAACGCAATGATTAAAAAATCAACTATATTTTGAATAAATAAACCATAATTAACGGTTACATTTTCAGCTTCTTTAGCACCTTCTTTAATAACCAATTTTAAATCACTAAAATCAACTCCACCTGTTAAAACTCCAACAATAGGCATAATAATATCAGCCACAAGTGAGCTTACAATCTTACCAAAAGCAGTTCCTATAACCACACCCACAGCTAAATCTACAACATTTCCACGCATTGCAAATGTTTTAAATTCTTGTAATATTTTCATATTCTCTCCTTGAAAAAAAGGCGAGATTTTAACAATAAATAATAAATTAATCCTTAAATTCCATATTGTTTAAGAAATAGTTTAACTGCCCTAAAGCTATGCAGCCATCGTTTATCGCTTCGTTTTTTGGAGTATAGAATTTGTATTCTTTATCATTTAGCAAAAGATTTAAAATGCTTTTATTACAAAACACCCCGCCACTTAAAATCGCTTTTTTATTAGGACTTAAAAACTTAATAATATAAACAATGGTATTAATAAATTTTGAACAAGCTAAAACCTTGCTTTCATTTAAGCAAGTTGCAAAAATATCCTTATAAATAATCTTATTATTTTTAAACTCAATTTTGTAAATATCTTTGATATTTTCATCATAAAAACTCTCAATAAGCATTCCTGAATGTGCTTCAAATTCGTTTTTTTTGACCCCTAAAACTAAAAAGGCAAAAGCATCAATAATTCTACCTAATGAGCTAGTATTTATAGTGCAATTTTGCAATGCTATATCATAATTTAGATTAGTTTTACACGGGATTTCGTATTTTTTTAAAATACTATAAGCTAATAATTCATTATTTTTTACATTAACTAGCTTAAACTCATCAAAACAAAAGGCTGTATTTATAGTGTTTTTAGTAATATCTAGCACTTCGCCACCACTTATATGATGATTGTTTTTATATCCTGTGCCATCAAAACAAAAGGCTCTAATATTTCTTAGTCCAATACTCATCGCATGGGCTGCGTGATGGTAGATTTTTATAATCTTTGTATTTTTGCTAATTCCTATTTCAAATTCTTTTGTTATTTTTTCGCTATGAATGAAATGTGGGTGTAAATCACACAAAACATAATCAAATTTAATCTTATAATTTTTCACAAAAAATCTTAGAGTTTTTACAAAATGATTATAAACACTAATATCCTTTAAATCCCCAATATAAGGCGAATTAATACAAAACCCATTTATGTATATTAAAAACTCGTTTTTTTCTTCCATTCCAAGAGCTAGGATATTTATATTTTTTTTAATTTTATGCTCGTAATAAAAAGGTCTAAAGCCCCTAGCACTTCTTAAATGATGGTATTTATTGGCTACAACTTGCCCTACACTATCATCAATTTTGTTAATTATTTTTCTATTATGATTTATTATTAAATCAGGTTTTAAAATCTTAAAATCGCTTTTTTTAGAATAAATCATCTCGCCACTTTTGTTTGCACTTGTAGCTACTATTGCAAAATCAAGCTCTTTAAATAATATATGAAATATTGGAGCGCTTGGCAAAAATACTCCGATATTTTTAAAATCAAAATGTATATTAAAAGCACTCTGATTAAGGCTTTTTAGTAGCAATATAGGTCGCTCTTTGCTCTTTAAAATACGCTCTTCAAACTTAGTAAAACTAGCATATTTTTTCGCCATTTTTATATCTTTTACCATTATTGCAAGTGGTTTTAAAGCTCTATTTTTTAGCATTCTTAATTTATTTACCGCATTAAAATCATTAGCATTGCATAATAAATTAAACCCACCAACGCCTTTTAAAGCTACTATTTTTCCAGCTTTTAGATATTTAACAGCCTTTGCTAAATCAAAATTAAGCTTAGCCCCACAATCATTACAAGCAATAGGCTCTGCGTAAAATCTCCTATCATTAAGATTATTATATTCACTATCGCAATTTTTACACATTTTAAAAACACTCATAGAAGTGTTTGTTCTATCGTAAGGGATTTTAGAAATTACACTAAATCTAGTGCCGCAATTAGTGCAATTTATAAAGGCGTGATTAAATCTTCTTTTTAATTTAGGATTATTAAGCTCTTTTATACAATCCTTACAAGGGGCGAAATCAGGCAAAATTACTGCAAGATTACGCTTATCTTTGCTTGGTTTTTTAATAACAAAATCATTATAAGTTTCATTTGTTTTAATTATTTTTACTTTTTCTATACTTGCTAATGGACGATTTTTTTTAAGAATTTGTTTTAAGTCTTTTATAAAAACTTTTGCTATTTTTTCATCACAATCAAGTGCTAAGCTAACTCCTAAAGTATCATTTAAGATATAGCCATTTAGCTTTTTTGCTTTGGCTAATTTACAAACTTCAGGGCGAAATCCAACTCCTTGCACCCTGCCACTAAGCTTAATTAAAACACTCACAATTAGCCCATTTACTGAACTTAAATTGTTTGTTTAAAAACGCATTGTAATTTAAAAAACTCTGATAATTCATAAGCTTTGAACAAATCTCACGCTCGTTTTCGTTAAGTTTTCCTATCATTAAAACAAGTGCTTCAAAAACACCAACTTCTATTAAAGCTGCATTTGCTAATCTAAAGCTCATAATTGATGAGATAAACTTAGCTACATTTAAGCCATCTTCATTAATCTCACAATCAATTCTAACTCCCTTTGTATAAGTATTTGGCACTACTTTTAAAATATCAGAATCTAGCAAAATATCTGCTAATTTTATTAATGAAAATATATTTTTATTTTCTAAACTAAACTCATTTAAAATGAACTTTTCTTGATAATTTTTTAATAATTTTTCGCCTTGTTCTAAACTAAGTAATAATTTTATTAATTCATCTTTATTTTTAGGGACATTAAAGCTTAATTTATCAATATTAAAAGCAGTTGATAATTGATTTGAATACGGATTATTAATTACACAAAATGTATCAGCAAAAGGAGCTATTAATAATAAATCTTTAGGCTTTTTTACAAAATAAAGCTCATCTGCATTTTTTAACTCATTAAAAAGCTTTTTGCTATTAGCAAATGATACATATAAAAAATCTCCTAAATTATGTGCTTTTTTATAAAGTGGTTTTAAAGCTAATTTTACAAATGGTTTTTCATAAGCATTAAGTAAAATTTGAGTATTTTTATCACAAATAAAAGCCTTTTGTAATAATTCATAATTAGCAATTATTACAAAATCACTTTTTGTTGTTTTAGTATAATCTAACTCATTTAAACCTAAATCATCAAAAACTTCATCACATAAGTTTAAAGGTAATTTTGGAATTTCAATTTCAAATTCTTTTGTTTTTTGTGTATTTTCTAGCTCTATTTTAAAATCTTCTAAAAATAAAAAATAAGGTATTTTTTTAAAATATTCATTAAAGGCTAAAACCTTATCTTCATTATCATCTATAACTAAAGAAAACTCATCATCTTCATAATAAAGTTTATAATTTACATTATTTATCTTGGCAATTTTTAATAAAAATAATCCGAAATCTTTTAATTTTATTTTGAAATCATATCTAATTAACACTGCTTAAATTCCTATAATTTTCTATCGCTTGTTCTATACTAAAATCATTTTTAAATTCTAACAAAAATCCATCTTGTTTAAGCTCTTCTAAAAGACATTTTTGCATTAAAGCAAAAGATTTTTTAACCTCATCGCTTAAAGATATTTTCATAGGTTCAAGTCTTTTAGGCACAATGCCTAATATTTTGCAAACTGGCAAATCGCCTACTAAACTCATAAAATTAAGCATCATTTGCATTTCAAGTTCGTGAGCACTTCCTTGATAATTTATATTACTTGGCACTTTATCATAGTCAAAAAATACAACATCGCCCACTTCTAAATCATCAGCATTTATACAATCAATCACATAAACTTTATCAAAATCAGCAATTATATGAGCTAAATTCATAGCCATTGTCCCACCATCTAAGAATACTAATTGATGCGAATCTTGATTTTTAAATTCTTCTTTAATATAAATATTAGGAGCTAGATTTTTCCTAAAATACTCAAGAAAAATAACTCCAGCTCCTTCATCTCCTATTAAAATATTTCCAATTCCTAGGACTAAAACTCTCATTTGTATTTATATCCACTAAAAATAGCATCCATTGCACCATCTTTACCTTTAATTGCATTAAACACTGCCATATAAATATGAACACCAACAAAAATCATAGTAACCCAAGTTAAAATATGATGAATTATCCTAACATTTGCAAGTCCGCCAAACATTGCTTCAAATGGTTTAACAAAAGGAGTTATTGCACCAGCAAAACCTTCGTGATAAACATTAATATATAGCACAAAACCTGTGATTATTAATAATGCTAAAACAATATAAAAGAAAAAATAACTCACAAATTGAAGTGGATTATATACACCTTTTAAATGTGGGTGTTTTCCTAAAAACAAATAAAACTTAATTTGCTCTATCCATACTCTTAAACTAAAGCAATCTTTAATACTAACTCTTTCTTTTTTGCTAAGCTTATCAAATATAAAAAGATAAAGTTTAAAAATAAAACAAGCTAATAAAACAAACCCAGCTACATTATGCACGAAACGAAATTTAGCCTGCATAAATAGATTTGGCTCGGTTGATTTATCAGGTGCAATAAACACACTAGCAATATAAAAGCCACTTATACAAAGGGCTAAAATAGCAAATGCTCTTAGCCAATGAGTTGCTCTAAGCCCTATTGAAAACTCATAATGTTTCATATCAAACTCCTACTTTATATTCGCCTAACTTATTACCTTTTTTATCTAATACATGCACAGCACAAGCAATGCAAGGGTCATACGAATGGATTTTTCTAATAATTTCAAGTGGCTTGGTTAAATCTTCAATCTTTAGACCAATTAAACAAGCTTCATAAGTTCCCATTTTACCATTTGCATCTTTTGGACTTGCATTCCAAGTAGATGGAACTACTGCTTGATAATTTTGCACTATACCATCTTTAATTCTAATCCAATGACTTAGCATTCCCCTAGGAGCATTACCTATAAAGCGACCTTTGTATTCTTTAGAATTATCTATTTTATATGGAGCGCAAGTGCTTTGATCTACTTTTAGATTTTCAACTAAACTATCAAGAGCTTTAAGTGCGTGTTCGCTTATTATTTTTGCTTCAATCATTCTTGCTGCAGTTCTTCCTAAAGTGCTAAGTAAGTCTTTAAGCTCAATATTTAATTCAGCTAATAAAGCATCAACTTCTTTTGTAACGATTGGATTTTTAGCTAAATAATTTACAACTATAGTAGCAAGTGGTCCTACTTGAACAGGTAAATTATCATATCTTGGAGCTTTAATCCAGCTATATTTTCCATTCATATCAAATACTTTAGAATCTTCTAATTCGCCTTTAGCGTTTAGAGTTTTTTCATCTTTTAGACCTGTATAATTTGGCTCTTGTTCGCCATCATAAGGGTGTAATGCTTTATCGTTTTTATACCAAGACCTTGTTGCTTCTTCTGTAATTTTGCTCTCGTCAATAGCATCTAATACAGGATTGCTTAGCATATTAGTTACAATTCCACCTTTAAATAAATAATCATCTCCTAAATAAAACTCATCAGCACACATAAAATTATCAACGCCAACATCATTCATTACACTTGGCTCATTTTTATAAACAGCCGCAGCCATCTTAATATCAGCCAAATAAGCACGATGAATAAAATCGCTAATTTCTAAGAATTTAGTTTTATACTCGCCAATTCTAGCAGGGTCAAGTATATCCATAACGCAAGTTACACCACCTACGGTTAAGCTTTGTGGGTGTGGTTGTTTTGCACCAAAAATAGCCATTAATTGTGCTGCTGTTCTTTGCACTTTTAAGCATTCTAAATAATGACTTAACGCTACTAAGTTTTGCTCTGGGCTAAAGCGATAAGTTTTATGTCCCCAATAAGCATTCGCAAATATTCCTAATTCTCCTTTATCTACGAATGTTTTTAATTTTTCTTGAACTGCTTTAAGTTCTCCTACACCACAAACTAAAGGCTTATCACACCATTTTAAAGCTTCAGCTTCAGCTTTTGCTGGATCAGCACTTAAAGCACTCACTACATCAACAAAATCAAGCCCGTGTAATTGATAAAAATGCACACAATGATCGTGCATATATAAAGCTGCATTCATTAATGTTCTTGTAAGTTTTGCATTTTTTGGTGGAACTATACCTAAAGCATTTTCAGCCGCTTCAATACCTGCTCTATAATGCGAATAAGTGCAAACTCCACAAATTCTTTGAGTCATAAAGCCAACATCTCTAGGGTCTCTTCCTTTTACAATAGTTTCAATTCCACGCCATAATGTTGAGCCCGCATAAGCATCAGTTACTACATTTGCATCATCAACTATTACTTCTACTCTTAAATGTCCTTCAATTCTTGTAATTGGATCTACTACTATTTTTTGCATTTTTTATTCCTTGTCTTTTTTAATTGCTGAAATTGTTGCGTGAGCAGCTATTGCTACTCCTGTTAGAGTTAAAACACCAATGCCTATTTTATCACTCATAGCATCAGCACCCATTCCGCTAAATACACTTTGAAATAAATGTGATTTTAAAGGTTCTTCGTAAGTTCTCATACTATCCCAAAAATCAGGCTCAGAGCAACCTATGCACCCATGTCCTGCACCAATAGGCCAATTTATGTGCTGATTAAATCTTTGCTTAGCACAATTATTAAATGTATATGGACCTTTACATCCTACTTTATAAAGACAATAGCCTTTCTTTGCACCTTCATCGCCAAAACTTTCTACAAACTCACCCGCATCAAAATGTCCCCTACGCTCACAATAATCGTGAATTCTATGCTCGTATGCCCATTTTGGACGATTAAAATTATCAAGTGGCATTGTTCCAAATAATAATATTTGTAAGATTGAACCTACGATATTTTTTTCACTAGGCGGACAACCTGGGACATTAATTACGCTTTTATTTGTGATTTTACTAATTGGCACAGCATTTGTTGGATTTGGTACTGCTGCTTGAATACCACCAAAGCTTGAGCAAGTGCCAATTGCTAAAATAGCAGCTGCATTAGCACAGGCATTTTTTGCTATTTCTTCACCTGTATGCCCTTTAGCACCTAAAGTTAGATAAAAACTAGAGCTTCCTGCAGGAACTGCACCTTCTACTAATAATACATATTTTCCTGCGTGTTTTTTAATAGCGTTTTCTAAATTCTCATCAGCTTGATGACCACTTGCTGCCATAACAGTTTCGTGATATTCAATATTTAAATAATCAAATATCAAACTATCAATAGTAGGTGCATCGCTTCTTAATAAACTCTCACTACAGCCTGTGCATTCTGCCATATGAAGCCAAATTACTGGGGTGTTACTAGCATTATTTTCAACAGCATTTGCAATACTTGGTGCAAAAGTAGCTCCAAGTCCTAGCATAGTAGCCATTCCACTAGACCATTTCAAAAAATCTCTTCTAGTAAAGCCGTGTTCGCTTAGTATTTGCATTAAATCTTTTTTATTATTAGGATTTATTTGCATAATCTCTCCTTAAAAAAATTTATTAATGATAGTATTTTTTTAAAATCTAAAAGTTACAAAAAAGACAAAATAAATCTTAAAATTATTTAATTTTGATAATTGAATTTCTTATAAAATTCTTACAATTAAACTTAAAAATATTATTTTATTAAAGTTTTTGTTTGATTGGTTTATGCTAATTAAATTCTAATCTTGCTAATGTTTTTAAGTAAAGAATTTAATTTTTATAGGCTTAGTTTTCGCACTAAGCCTACTTATAAATAAAGCCTTATAAAGTATTTTTTAACTCTAAAGTTTTTCTTGCAATATTCGTGATTTCATCCCAATTTTTAGCCTTTATTAGCTCTTTTGGTGCAAGCCAAGAACCACCAACACAAAGCACATTTGGTTGGCTTAAATATTCTTTAGCATTATTTTCGCTAATACCACCCGTAGGACAAAATCTAACATCACTAAATGGCCCATAAATAGCCTTTAACATAGGCACTCCACCAACAACACTAGCAGGAAATAATTTAAAGGTATCAAGCCCATATTCAAGCCCAAGCATTAGCTCTGCTGGACTTGCAATACCTGCTATTAAAGGGATTTTATAATCAATCTCTTTTAATAATTTTTCAGTAATACCTGGACTTATTGCAAACTTTGCACCAGCACTAACAACATCTTTATATTGCTTAGCATTAATTACTGTTCCTGCTCCAACGATTGCTTCAGGAACTTCTTTACTAATTAACTCAATTGCTTTTAGCCCTGCAGGAGTTCTAAGAGTAATTTCAAGCACTCTTACTCCACCTGAAACTAAAGCCTTAGCTAAAGGTAAGGCATCATTTATATCATCAATTGCTATCACAGGAATTACTGGATTTATTTTTAAAATTTCTCTTGCATTCATTATTTTTTCCTTAAAAACTTACTCCGCCTTCTTCGGCGCTTAAACAACTATTTCTTAAAGCTTTAAAAAGCTCTCTACCACTACCTAACTCATTTGCGCTTAAATCAATATGCTTAATTTCTCTAGTTAAGAAATCATCTTCTAATACATTTAAAGTGCCATTGATTGCATCAAATTCTATCAAATCCCCATCTTTAATCTTAGCAATATTTCCATTTAACAAGGCTTCAGGACTTGTATGGATTGCTGCAGGAACTTTTCCACTAGCCCCACTCATTCTACCATCAGTAATTAATGCAACTTTATATCCTTTAGACATTAATACCCCTAAAGGTGGAATTAATTTATGAAGTTCAGGCATTCCATTTGCTCTTGGGCCTTGATATTTTACAACTGCTATGAAGTCTTTATTTAATTCGCCTTTTTCGTAAGCTTTCATTAACTCAAGTTGGTCGTTAAATACGATAGCTCTTTGTTTAATATATAAATTATCATCGCTTACAGCACTTACTTTAATTACCGAGCGACCAATATTTCCACTTAAAACTTTTAGCCCACCTGTAGTGCTAAATGGCTTATCATAAGTCGTGATTATTTCAACATTTCTGCTATTTTCAAGGCATTTTTCATAAGTAATTTCATCATCTTTTAAGATAGGGTCTTTCGTATAATTGCTAAGCCCAAATCCTGCTATAGTATTTACATCATCATGTAATGCACCATTATTTAATAATTCATTAATTACAAACGACAATCCACCCGCTTCATAAAAATCATTTATATCAGCCTTACCATTAGGATAAACCTTAGCTAAAAGTGGAGTAATATTTGAAATATCATTAAAATCATCCCAATTAATAATAATTCCTGCAGCCTTTGCAATTGCAATTAAGTGTAAAGTATGATTGGTTGAGCCACCTGTTGCCATAAGCCCTACTATTGCATTTACTATACTTTTTTCATCTATCATTTTACCTATTGGTAAAATACTTTTATCTTTTACACCTTTTGCAAAATGTCTAGCACTAAAATCAATTATTTTTTCTCTTAGCCTTGTATTTGGATTAATAAAAGCAGAATTTGGCATATGAAGACCTAATAATTCAATCATAACTTGATTTGAATTAGCAGTTCCATAAAAGGTGCAAGTTCCTGAACTATGATACATTTTCATTTCAGTATTTAATAAATCTTGCTTAGAAATAAGTCCTTGAGCGTATTTTTCTCTAGCAATACTTTTATCAGAATTACTAAGTCCTGTTGGCATAGGACCACTTGGAATAAACATAGCAGGTAATTGTCCAAATCTTAATGCTCCCATTAAAAGTCCAGGAACTATCTTATCACACACTCCAAGATAAAACGCCCCATCAAAAACATTATGAGATAATCCAATTGCTGTGCTCATAGCTATTACATCACGAGAATAAAGGCTAAGTTGCATACCATCATAGCCTTGAGTAATACCATCACACATTGAAGGAGTGCAGCTTGCAACTTGAACGCTTACACCTTCTTTTATACAAGATTGCTTTAATTTTAAAGGATAATCCTTATAAGGTTCGTGAGCTGATAAAACATCGTTATAGCTTGAAATAATAGCTAAATGAGTGCTATTTGAATTATTTAATTTTTCTCTTACACTTTCAGGAATTGCTGCATAAGCGTGAGCTAAATTAGCACAACCTAACTTTGAGCGATTGATTTTTTCATTAGCATTATCTATTAAATTAAGATAATCTTTTCTAGTTTTTTCACTTCTTTTTATAATCTTTTCAGTGATTTCTAATAATTTTTTATTTGTCATAAATAAGCTTCTTTCATTTAAAATATTTGATTTATTATAAATAAATAAATGTTATTAATGTTAAATCCTTTTTAGTAAGATTTAAAAAATTATTTTTATTTAGGGATTATTTATGAAAACTAATTTTGATTTTTTATTATTCGGAGCTACTGGAGATTTAGCTCTTAGAAAACTTTTTCCTTCACTTTATGAAGCCTTTTTAAATGACTTGCTTCACGAAGATTTTAAAATACTTGCTACAGGTAGAAGTAAGCTTAGCTTAGAAGAATTTAAGCAAAAATTAAACGACAAATCAAAAATCCATTTAAAAGATACTACAAAATGGAACGATTTTTTAGAAAAAATATCTTATGAGAGCGTAGATATTAATAATCTTGAAGATTTTAAAAAACTTAAAAACAATTTAAGAGATGGCAAAGATACTATTATATATTTTTCAATTTCGCCTGAATTTTTCATCACTTGCTGTAAGAATTTAAGCGAATTAAATATGAATAAAGACAATGTTAGAATAGTTCTTGAAAAACCTTTAGGAATGAGTTTAAATGAATGCAGAGCAATCAATGAAAGCGTAGCAAAATATTATAAAGAAGAACAAATTTATAGAATTGATCATTATCTTGGTAAAAGTATGGTTAAAGAATTATTTGAGTTTAGAAAACAAAATCCACATTTTAATGCACTACTTAATAAAGACTATGTAAAAAGCATTAATTTATATGTTTTAGAGCGTTTAGGTGTTGAAAGTCGTGGAGAGTTTTATGATAGCTGCGGTGCTTTAAGAGATATGTTACAAAATCATATGTTACAAATGTTAGCTTTATTTATGATTGATATTAATTCAACTAATATTAGAAAAGCTAAGCTTGAATTTTTTAACTCACTTGAAAAAATTGATTTTAAAAATGTAATTAAAGCTCAATATGAAGCTAATGAAGATAGCTTAAGTTATTTAGACGAATTAAATGTGGCTAAAGATAGTAGGACAGAAACTTTCGTATCAATTAAAACTAGTTCAAATCAAGAAAATTATAAAGGCGTTTTAATAAAACTTGCAACAGGCAAAAGAATGGCTGAAAATAAAGTATATTTTGATATTGGCTTTAAAAATGGTGGAAAAATGTATATAGAAATCCAACCAAAACCTAAAATCAAATTCCTTTTAAAAATAGCCGAAGAGTTTAAAGAATTTGAAATAGGAATTTGTGATATTGAAAAAATGCCACCTTATGAAAGATTACTTTTAAATGTAATTAATAAAGATTTAAGTTCATTTAATGAAAAAGATGAGCTAGAGAGTGCTTGGAAATGGGTGCAAGATGTAATTGATAATGATGATTTTACAATGCATAAATACAAAGCCTACACAAATGAAATTATTTTTAAGGACTAAGATGAGATTATTTACATTCAATGACAAAAACATAAGCGAAATCGCTTTATATAAAGAATTAGTATTTTCATTAAATGAATGTATTAATAGTAAAGGTAGCGTAAATTTTTATGTATCAGGTGGTAAAAGTCCTAAAGATTTATTTATTAAATTAAGTAAAGAAAAGCTTGACTGGACTAAAGTAAATGTATTTTTAGTAGATGAAAGGATTTTACCTACAAATCACGAAGATAGTAATACAAATCTAGTAAAGCAAAATCTATTACAAAATGACGCTAGTAAGGCTAATTTAATTACTTGTATTAAAGATGAATTAATTAATGATTATGAAGCTTTAAAAAACCACGCTAATAATATTTATCAAACTCCTGATATTTTGATTTTAGGTATGGGAGCTGATGCTCATACTGCATCAATCTTTCCAACGGCTTCTAATTTAGATGAATTATTAAGTGATGAAAACCAAGCTTATCACATAGTAAAAACTCCTAATTACGATAGAATTAGCCTTAGTTTAGAAAGCATATTAAAAGCTAAAAGAATATTTTTAAATATCAGTGGAGATGAGAAATATCAAGTATTTTTATTAGCTTGTAAAGAAAAAAATAAAAAATATCCAATAAGTTATGTGATTAATTCAAAAGGAAATTTAGATGTCTATTACGCAAAATGAATATCCAAGATTATTAGCAGATATTGGTGGAACTAATGCTAGATTTGCATTAGAATTTAAATCAGGAAATATAGATAAAATAGAAGTCTTACAATGCAAAGACTACGATACTATAATAGATGCTGTAAGAGCATATTTAAAAGATAAAAATGTAAATGTAAAACACGCTGCTTTTGCAATGGCAAATCCTGTTACAAGTGATTTTATACAAATGACTAATAATCATTGGGCTTTTTCAATCAATACCACAAGACTTGCATTAGGATTTGATACTTTATTAATTCTAAATGATTTTACCGCTCAAGCACTTGCTATTACAAAATTAAATAGTGATGAATTAGTTCAAATTGGTGGAAGAGAAGCTGAAGAAAATTGCGTAAAAGCTGTTTTAGGGCCTGGCACAGGACTTGGAGTTAGTGGATTAATCCCTAGTAAAAATGGTTATATTGCACTATCAGGTGAAGGTGGACATGTTAGCTTTGCACCTTTTGATGAGATTGAATCAATGATTTGGCATTATGCAAAAAACAAATTCGGGCATGTATCGGCTGAAAGATTGCTTAGCGGAATGGGACTTGAGCTAATATATGAAGCTTTAGCACATAAAGAAGGTATAAATGATACTTTAGACGCTAGTAAAATTAGCGAACTAGCATTAAGCGAAAAATCAGCTTTATGTAGATTAAGTCTTGATATATTTTGTGCAATGCTAGGAACAATTGCATCAAATTTGGCATTAACTCTAGGTGCTAGGGGTGGTGTTTATATTTGTGGTGGAATAATTCCTAAGATATTAGGGTATTTTAAACACTCATCATTTAGAGCAAGATTTGAGAATAAAGGTAGATTTGATAGTTATTTAGCAGCAATTCCTGTATTTGTGGTTTTATCAAAATTTCCAGGTATAAACGGCGCTAGTGTAGCACTGCAAAATCATTTAAAGGATAAATAATGTTAAGCAAATTAAAAAGCTATGAAAAATTATGGTCTTTATACAACAAATCAAAAGATACTCATATGAAAGAATTATTTGCTAATGATAATAATAGAGCGAATAAATACTTTTTAGAAGTTGGTGGGATTAAGGTTGATTATTCTAAAAATAGAATAGATGAAGAGATTTTAAGCAATCTTATTAATCTTGCAAAAGAAGCTAATTTAGAACAAAACATTAAAGATATGTTTAGTGGTAAAAAGATTAATACCACAGAAAATAGAGCAGCTTTACATATTGCTCTTAGAAATCGTATAAATACACCTATTTATGTAGATAATGAAAACATAATGGATGATGTAAATGCAGTGCTAAACAAAATGGAAAAATTCTCTCACGCAATAAGATCAGGCGAGTGGCTAGGCTATACAAATCAAGTAATAACTGATATTGTAAATATAGGAATTGGTGGCTCTGATTTAGGACCATTGATGGCTTGTGATGCTTTGAAAAAATACGCACACCCAAGACTAAAAATGCACTTTGTATCAAACGTAGATGGCTCAAAATTACAAAATGTATTAGATAGCGTTCATCCAGAAACTACACTTTTTATAATAGCGTCAAAAACATTCGTAACTCAAGAAACCCTAACAAATGCCTTAACTGCTAGAGAGTGGTTTTTAAATCACGCAGTTAATAAACGCTTTGTAGCTAAACATTTCGTAGCAGTTTCAACTAATAAAAAAGCTGTTGAAGAATTTGGAATAGATAGCAATAATATGTTTGAGTTCTGGAACTGGGTCGGTGGGCGTTATAGTTTGTGGTCTGCAATTGGTCTTCCTATTATGATTTATTTAGGAAAAGAACATTTTTGGCAAATGCTAGAAGGTGCATATTTAATGGATTCGCATTTTAGCTCTGCTGAATATTCTAAAAACTTGCCTGTGATTTTGGCTTTAATAGGTATTTGGTATATTAATTTTTATGGTGGTGGCTCACATATAATCGCACCTTATGATGAATATTTAAAGCATTTTCCAAGATTTATTCAACAACTTGATATGGAAAGTAATGGAAAACAAGTTAGTAAAAATGGGGAATTAATTAATTACGAAACTTCTCCAATTATTTGGGGTGAGACAGGAATTAACGCTCAACACGCATTTTTTCAACTACTTCATCAAGGAACTCATATAAGTCCGATTGATTTAATAGTAAGTCTTGAAAAACCACACGATATGCCAGAACACCACGAAATTTTAATTAGCAATGTATTCGCTCAAGCTGAAGCCTTTATGAAAGGCAAAAACAAGGATGAAGTAAGAGCTGAACTTAGTAAAAGTAATTTAAGTGAAAGTGAGATAGAAAAGCTAATCCCACATAAAGAATTTTCGGGAAATCGCCCTAGCAATACGATTTTATTAGAAAGAATAAGCCCTAGAAATCTAGGTAGTCTAATTGCATTATATGAGCATAAAATATTCGTTCAAGGTGTGATTTGGGGGATAAATAGTTTTGACCAATTTGGCGTTGAATTAGGTAAAACTTTGGCTAAAACAATACTTGAAGAGCTAAGAAGTGATGTGAGTTACGAGCACGATAGCTCAACTACAAATCTAATAAAATTATATAAAGAGTTTAATAAAAAATAATTTTAGGAATTTCTTTATGAAATTCCTATTTTAAATTCCACGAAAAAAAGGAGAGAAAATGGAGCTTTTACATAAGGACTGCAAAAACAAATTAGATATATTAAAAGAACATTTTGCTGAATGTTTTGATAAAGATGGAAAATTTAATTTAGAAAAATTCCAAAGCGAAATAGCTGCTAACGGGGGGGGGGGGATTTTACAAATGAGAGTTATAGTTTAAATTTTTTAGGCAAAAAACACGCAAAATATCTAGCAAATCTAAAACCATCAAGCTACCTTAAACAAAACGGCACATTTAATGAAAATCTAAAACAAAATCTACTCATAAAAGGCGATAATTTAGAAGTCTTAAAACACTTACAAAATAGCTATTATAAAAAAATCAAAATGATTTATATAGACCCACCTTATAATACCGCTAATAAGGATTTTGTCTATAATGATACTAGAGCTTATAAGCTAGATGATTTAATAAACGCTGGAATGAGTGAAGATGAAGCTAAAAGAGTGCTAGAGTTTAGCACTAAAAAATCAAGCTCACATTCAGCGTGGCTTACCTTTATGTATCCAAGGCTATTTTTAGCTAGAAAGCTTTTAAAAGATGATGGAGTGATATTTATCTCAATTGATGATAATGAAGCAGCTCAATTAAAGCTCTTGTGTGATGAGATTTTTGGTGAAGAGAATTTCGTAGCTGATTTTATTTGGAATAACAAATACACAACTTCTAATGATACAGATATGTCTTATCAACACGAACATATTTTTTGCTATTTTAAGAATAGGATTAATAATAAATTAAATTTATTACCAAGAAGCGAGAAACAAAATTCTGCATATAAAAATAGAGATAATGATCCTAAAGGTGCTTGGAAACCAACACCAATTCATGCAAGAAGTGGAAGTGAGCTGGGTAAATATAGTATAACTTTTCCAAATGGAATAACTTGGCAAGCTCCGATAGGTAGATACCCTAGATATTCTAAAGATAAGTTATTACAGCTATTTTATGATAACGAACTGTATTTTAATTCAAAAGGTGGAATAGATAAAAAAACTTATATTACTGAAGTTAGACAAGGAATTTCTTGTGGTAGTGTATGGAGTTATGATGAAGTGGGGCATACACATAGCAATAATGAAGAATTATCTTCTTTGCTTGGTAAAGGTATTTTTAACGATCCAAAAGGAACTAAATTATTAAAAAGAATATTACAAATTTCAACCGATAAAGATGATATTGTCCTAGATTTTTTTGCAGGAAGTGGGACAACAGGGCACGCTATTATGCAATTAAATGCCGAAGATAGTGGAAATAGAAAGTTTATTTTAGTTCAACTTGATGAGCCAATAGATGAGAAAAAGAGTAAAATTGCTTATGATTTTGTAAAAAATGAGCTTAATTGCAAGCCAACAATTTATGCAATTACCAAAGAAAGATTAATAAGAGCTGCGAAAAAAATCAAGCAAGATTATCCAAACGCTACTAATTTAGACTTTAGTGAATTTAAGATAGTATATAAAGATGAATTAGAACTAGAAAAAATAGAAAAACTAGATTTAAGCTTAGGCGATAATCTTTTTGCACCATTTAATAACGATAAAACAAATGAAATTCTAACTAGCTATAAACTAGCCGATGGTATAGCTTTAGATGTGGAATTTAAAATAATAAATATAAACGATTATAAGGCTTATTATTGTAATAAATTGCTTTACTTAGTTTTCCCACATTTTAATAGCGAAAATATCAAAACCCTAATGCAAAAATTACAAGATAGTGAGCTAATTTGCGAAAGAGTTATTTTATACAATGCTAGTTTTACGAGTAGCGAACATAAGAGTTTAAAAGAAGCTTTAATTAAATTAGGCATTAAATTACAAGTGAGATTTTAAGATGGGTAGCTTTAATTATACTAATGATTTAGAATATCAAAATATAGCTATTCAAAGTGTTTTAAAAATATTTTCAAGTAATGATATAAAGGCAAATGTTAAAGAAATTCAAGAGTTTAATGGCATAAAAAATCAAAACTTTATAAATGATAACACTTATGATATTTGTATGCAAACAGGCACAGGTAAAACCTACACTTACACAAAAACTATGTTTATGCTAAATGAAGCTTATGGATATGATAGCTTTATAGTGCTTGTGCCAACTTTAGCTATTAAATCAGGGACTAAAAGTTTTTTTGAGCTATCACGCCAACATTTTATAGATGAGTTTAAAAAAAGCTTAAGTTTTTACGAAGTAAAAAGCGAAAAATCAAGTAAAAAAGAGCAAATGCCACAAAGCATAAAAGATTTTTGCAATCACGATGATAAAGCTTCTATAAGAGTGCTTTTAATAAATGCAGGGATGCTCAATTCAGATACTTTTAAAAAAGAATTTGAAAGCAATCTTTTTGATAGATTTTTTAGCATACTTCCTGCATTAGCAGATACTAAAAGTATTTTAATCATTGATGAGCCACATAAATTTGATAAAGCTAGTAAAACTTGGGAAAATGTTTTAAAACTAAAACCACAATTTATATTAAGATATGGAGCGACTTTTAAAGAAAACTCAAACCTACTTTATAACCTAACCCCACTTAAGGCCTTTAATGATAATTTGGTTAAAGGTGTAAAAACTTTCGTGCAAGAATTTGAAATAGGAAATAAAGCTTATATTAAACTTCAAGATATAGTAGATAATGAAGCTATTTTTTGTGATGATAAAAAGCGTGAGTTTAGACTTAGCAAGGGGCAAAATTTCGCTTGTTTTTATGATTTTTTAGATATTTTCGTGCAAGATTTAAGTAAGCAAAAAGTACTTTTATCAAATGGCGTAGAGCTAATTAAAGATAAAAAATTTAATCCTTTTAGCTTTAATGATGATTTAGCTAAGCAAATGATAAATGCTTGTTTAGATGAGCATTTTAAGTTAGAGCGAGAGTTTTTAAATCAAAAGATAAAATTAAAGCCTTTAAGCTTATTTTTTATAGATGATATAAATTCTTATCGTGGAGAAAACGCAAGGCTAAAAGAATATTTTGAAAAGGCATTAAAAAGCAAACTAGAAGAAGAATTAAAGCTTAGCACAGGATTTTATAAAGAATATTTACAAAAATCTTTAAACGATATTAGCCTTACTCACGGCGGTTATTTTTCAAAAGATAATAGCGATAAAGATGATAAAATAGAGCAAGAAATCAATGAGATTTTGCACGATAAAATGAGCCTACTTAGTCTTAATAATACTAGAAGATTTATATTTTCAAAATGGACGCTTAAAGAAGGTTGGGATAATCCAAATGTATTTAATATTTGCAAACTTAGAAGTAGCGGAAGTGAGATAAGTAAGCTTCAAGAAGTTGGGCGTGGGCTTAGGCTTCCTGTTGATGAATACGGCAATAGAATTACTAATAAAGAACATTATTTAAATTATTTCGTAGATGCTAGTGAGAGTGATTTTACTCAAAAACTTATAAATGAAATTGAGATAAGTGATGAGTGTTTTGATATAAAAATAGATGATTTATTAGATGAGAAAATTTATAAAATAATTTTAAGTGAATATGATTTAGATGAAGATTTGATTTATGATGAGCTTTTAGAATGCGGTGCTATAAACAAGCGAAGTAAGATAATAAATGTAGATATTTTAAAAGCAAAATATCCAAAAGCATTTAGCAAAAATAACATTAAAAAAGGCAAGATTAAAAACTCTAATGAATTAGAAAATAAAGTAAAAATCAAAACTAATTTATATCCACAAATCAAGACTTTATGGGAAGAAATAAACAAAAAAGTATTTTTAAAATACGATGCCATTGAAAATGTGTTTTTAGCTAATTTTAAAGAGTTTTTAAAAGAATTTAAAGCAAAAGATAATTCAAGCTATATAAAAATTACACAATTAAGCGTAAGTAATAATCAATTAAAAAGCCAAAAAGATATTTTAAATAATAAAATAAATATAAAAACTCTAAATTATGGAGAGTTTTTGCTAGGACTTAGCACAAAATTAGGTCTTAATCTAAACACTTTACATAAAGCCTTTTATGAGTTAATGAAAGATGGTTTATTTAACATAAATGATTATTTAAATGAGCCTAGTTTGAATGCTATTTGTAAGGAATTTAATTTTTATCTTTTAAGTAATTCTAGTAAGCTTTTTAGCATATCTTACGAAGAGTTTTCACACCACATTCATCCTACCAAAATCACTAATGAAAAAGGTGAAATCTTAAATGAAATAAATGCTAGTGATATAGGTGTTTTAGGTGGAGATGAATTAGCAAATAATACCTTTTTATACGAGCAGATTTTTTATGATAGTAAAATTGAGCAAGAGATAATAAAAGAAGATATAAAAAGCATACAAGTCTTTATGAAAATACCTAAAAACTCATTAAAAATCCCTGTAGTGGGTGGATTTAGCTATTCGCCTGATTTTGCTTATGTATTAAAAGATGATAAAGAAAATATCCATTATTTTGTGCTTGAAAGTAAAGGCGTAGATAGTAAAATCAATCTAAGAAGTGATGAAAATGCGAAAATTACTAACGCAGAAAGTCTTTTTAAAGGTATAAATATTACCTTTGAAAAACAATTTAATAATGATAAATTAGAAACAATCATAAAAAATATAATCAATAAAAAATAATTAATCTAATTTAAATTCCTTAAAGGATTTAAATTAGAATACAAGATTATATTAAAAATATGAGGTGTTAAATGCTTTCTTTTATTAAAGAATTAATAAAAAATCTTTATTTGTTGGTTTGAGTTTAGCGTTTTTTATCATTGCTATTTTCGCTTTTTTAATGCTTGTTCAGTATTCATACGATATCTATAGTAAATACTTCAGTTCAACTTATGATAAATTTCTTAAAACCAAAAAAGAGCTTTGCTCTCTTGAAAGGCAATTAGAAGTAGAAGGCTATTTATTATTTTGGGATTTTAAAAATGAGTATACAAATTATAAATATGATTATTCTAAAAGCGGATATAAATGTAATTTAGAAAAAGAAGAAAAATATAAAAGAGCAATTGTAAATTATTTTAAATTAAGTAATGCAAAAATATATGAAGTGAAAAATTATAATAGCATTGATGAAGTTAAATCTCTTAAAACTTTAGATAGTTTAGAATTAAAAGAAGTTAATGAATTTAACAATAATCTAGTATTTTTTGAAAAAAGATTTTTTGATAAAAATTCATTTCAATTTATAGATGGAGATGAAATGCAAGTAATGTTATATAACTCATATACTAAGGAAAAAGAAGAGAGAGAATATTATATAGATGGGTGTGGTTATGTAACCCCAAAATATAAAATAAAATACAATTAAGAAGATATAATGGCAGTAAAACTACAAATAATGTTTAATTATTTATAGTTTTACAAGAATTTAAATCAATAGGATTAAATAAGTTCCATTGTTTGTTTTACTATTGATAATTCTTCGTTAGTTGGAATAACTAAAATTGGGTATTTTGAATCAGCTTTTGCTATATTTCTAGCTACTTTTTCACGCTTAGCATTTTTTTCTTCATCAATGCTAAAGCCAAGATGTGCAAGTTGCTTACAAACCGCAGCTCTCATTAAATCATCATTTTCACCAATACCTGCTGTAAAAATTAGAGCCTTAGCAGGAGTTACTGCAAGGTATGAGCCTATGTATTTTGCAATTCTATAGCAAAACATATCAAATGCTAATTTTGCTTTCTTATCACCATTTTGCATTTTTTCTTCAATTTCACGCATATCATTTGCACCACAAATTCCTAATAAACCACTTTGTTTATTGCAAATTTTATCAAGTTCAGCAATGCTTAAACCTTTATTATATGCTAAATAAAATAAAGCTCCAGCATCAATATCCCCACATCTAGTTCCCATCATTAATCCTTCAAGTGGAGTAAGTCCCATTGAAGTATCAACGCATTTACCATCTTTAATAGCACTAATACTTGCACCATTTCCTAAGTGAGCTGTAATTGCATCTATGTTTTTAATACCTAAGAATTTTTCTGCTTCACGAGTTACAAATTCATGAGAAGTTCCATGAAAGCCGTATCTTCTAACGCCATCTTCTTCATAATATTTATTAGCTATTGCATAGCGATATGCGATTTCTGGCATTGTTTGATGAAATGCTGTATCAAATACTGCTATATTTTTAACACTTGGAGCAAGATTTATGATTGTTTTAATTCCTGAAATATTTGCAGGATTATGTAAAGGTGCTAATTTTACTAATTCATCTAAAGCTTTTAAACATTTATCATCAACTAATGTTGCTTTAATAAATTTATCCCCACCATGCACCACACGATGACCTACTGCTGCTAATTCATTAAAATCAGTTAAAAGTCCGCTTTTAGCAAATAAATCACGAACTACTTTTAAGCCATCTTCGTGATTATTTATGCCACCTAAATGCTCTAATTCTTTGCCATCAAATTTAATTTTTGCTCTTGAATTGCTTTCTCCAATTTGCTCAACCAAACCACTCGCAACACTATCTTCATTAAAAAATAATTGGAATTTCAGTGAGCTTGAACCTGCATTTAAAACTAATATTTTTTTCATAATTTTTCCTTTTTTTATAATTTATTGTGCTTGAATTGCACTAATTAAGCATGTATTTACAATATCTTCAACCAAACAACCCCTACTTAAATCATTAATAGGTTTGTTTAAACCTTGCAAAACAGGACCAACCGCAATAGCCCCTGCACTTCTTTGCACTGCTTTATAAGCTATATTTCCTGCATTTAAATCAGGGAATACAAATACATTTGCCTTTCCTGCTACTTTGCTATCAGGCATTTTTTTACTTGCTGTTGCAATATCTACTGCTGCGTCAAATTGTATAGGACCATCATAATTTAATCCCTCATAAGATTTTGCTAATTCGCACGCTTGTTTTACTAAATCAACGCTTACTCCACTACCGCTATTTGCAGTTGAATAAGATAGCATTGCAACTCTTGGCTCAAAACCAAAAGCCTTATAAGTAGCTGCACTAACACTTGCAATTTCGGCTAGATTTTCAGGAGTTGGATTAGGATTTACCGCACAATCAGCAAAATACCAAACCTTATCACTTAAACACATAAAAAATCCACCACTTACACTCTTAACACCTGGTTTAGTTTTAACTATTTGAAGAGCTGGGCGAATTGTATCAGCAGTTGAACATGCAGCCCCGCTAACCATAGCATCAGCGTAGCCTAAATGAACTAGTAAAGTTCCAAAATAATTTCTATCTTTTATAAGCTCTTTTGCTTGCTCAAGGCTCATTCCCTTTGATTTTCTAGCTTCATAAAGTGCATTTGCACATTCATCATCTAATGATGAATTACCTGGATTATAAGTCTTAACATCATCTAAATCTATACCTAAATCACTAGCTTTTTGTGCTATTTCTTTATTGTTTCCTAAGATAATTAATTTAACAGCTTTACCTTCTAATAAAATACTAGCAGCCTTTAAAATACGCTCGTCATTTCCTTCTGGTAAAACTATGGTTTTAATATTTTCTTTAGCCTTGCTCTCTAGCATAACTTCAAATGCCATTGGGCTTATATAATCAGGTTTTTTAAGATTTAATAACTCATCTAAGCTTATATTTTCATTATATAAACTTGCGTATTTATGATGAATTTTAGCAAACTCAAATTTGGTTAAATCATTATCAATTACATAATTTAAATTAAGCTCTTTACTTAGTTTTAGATTTATCCAAAAAGTATCAAGACCACCAAAAACTCCAAAACTAGCAACTAATACAAAATCATATTTAGCTTTTAATTCATTAACTTTAATGATTATATTTTTATAAAAAGTATTTTCATTTTTCAAATACTCTTTAACGCCTGTTGCACTATCGTATAAGTATTCAGTTTTTATATTATGCTCTTTTGATAATTTATTTAAACCACACACCCCGTCTTCACAAGCAAGTGCTTGGAAAACAACAATATTTGAATATTTTTTTGATAATTTTATAGCAAGATTATCTAAACTTTCCCTGCTTTGTTTTTGAAAGTAAATCGCATTCATTGCTACTCCTTCATTGATTAATTTTCGCTAGAGTATATGCCTAAAATATTAATAAATAAGGAAGAAAATATGAAAAAAAATTACATAAAATATTTTGTTTTCCCTTTGTTAATTTCGGGTTGTGGTTTGGCTGATCCGCAAATGGATATGAAAGCTCCAACATATGTAGAGCAAATTGAACCTAAGGCTGATAATAATTTAGGAAGTCCAGGCTCACTTTTTGGAAAAGGCTCTAATCCACTTTTTAGCGATAATAAAGCTATGAATGTAAATGATATAGTTACGATAATTATTAAAGAAGATACAAGCCAAAGTAGTAAAGCTAGTAAAAGCACAAATAAATCTTCTAATGCTAATTTAAATTCCGGAGTTTTTGCAGGATTATTATCAAGTCTTAATAAATCAGCAGATATTGGCTTTCAAACAAAAAATAATTCAGACTTTAGTGGTAGCGGTCAAGCTAGTAGAAATGAAAAATTTCAAACAACAATTAGTGCTAGAGTAATAAAGGTATTGGCTAATGGAAATTATTTTATTGAAGGAAAAAGACAATTATTAATAAACGGAGAAAAACAAATCGTTCAAATCTCTGGAGTAATTAGACCTTATGATATAACAGGTCAAAACACAATTGAGAGCAAATACATAGCAGACGCTAAAATACTTTATTCAACTCAAGGCGAAATTGATAAAGCTACTAAAAAACCTTGGGGAACAAAAGCAGTTGAAACTATTTGGCCTTTTTAACCTTGATTTAAGGTTAAAAAGACTTTATTTCTTATCATCTTCGTTGATTTTTAATAATAATTTATAAGCCTTATATACATTTGAAATTGCAGCTGCTATTCCAAACGCAAGTCCTACAAAAAATAAAGGCTTATAAATCTTAGCTAGTAAAATTCCTAAACCAACGCCAATTAGCACTGCAACTACAATGCTAATACCTAAGCTTAGATGATTTGCAGCGTCTATTACACTTTTTACTTTTTTAGCTCTTTTATTTTCTTCGTTATGCACGAATAGCCTTTTTGAACGCATTTATAAATATTTCAAATTCTTTATCTTCAAACTTAGAGCAAATAAATGCAGTTTCATAGGTTGATGGTGCAAGATTTACTCCATTTTCTAGCATAATTTTATGAAATCTTGAAAACTTAGCTGTATCACTTGTCTTAGCGTCATCGTAATTTAATGGGTATTTTTCATTAAAGAAAAATCCTAACATTGAACCTATATTTTTAGCTACAAAAGGCACTCCTGCACTTTTACTCTCATCTAACATAGCATTAATTGCATTTTTTGCCCATTTGTCACATTTTTTATAAATATCATCGTTTAATTGCTCAAGATTTGCAATACCTGCTGCCATTGCAAGTGGATTTCCGCTTAGCGTTCCTGCTTGATATACTCCGCCTAGTGGGCTTAGAAGTTGCATAATTTCTTTTTTTGCAGCGTAAGCTCCAACAGGAAGTCCCCCGCCAATAACCTTACCAAAACAAACCATATCAGGCACAACTTTATAAATCTCTAAAGCCCCACCTAAAGCAGCTCTAAAACCACTCATAACTTCATCAAAAATCAAAACGATTTTTAATTCATCACAAAGCTTTCTAAGGTCTTCTAAAAACTCTTTTTTAGCAGGGACAAAACCCATATTTCCTGCAATTGGTTCAATAATAATTACACCTATTTCACCACCATTACTCTTTGCTATAGCAATTTGCTCTTTTACGCTTTCTATATCATTGTATTTAGCTGTATAAGTATCTTTTACAGCGTTTTTACTAACTCCACTTGAGCTTGGAGTATTAAAAGTAGCCAAGCCACTTCCTGCATTTACTAAAAGCATATCAGCGTGTCCGTGATAACAACCATCAAATTTAATAAGCCCATCACGATTAGAATAAGCTCTTGCTAAGCGAATTGCACTCATAGTAGCTTCTGTCCCACTATTTACAAATCTAATTTGCTCTATTGCAGGATATAACGATATAACTTTTTGTGCTAATTTGCTTTCAGCTAATGTAGGAGCACCATAACTTGTGCCATCTTTTGCTGCATTAATAATAGCGTTTGTTACATTTATATCAGCGTGTCCTAAAATGCAAGGCCCATAGCTTTGAACTAAATCAAGGTATTTTTTATCTTCAATATCAATTATATAAGCACCATCGCCCTTTTTTATAAATACAGGCTCACTACCTACACTTTTAAATGCTCTTACAGGAGAATTAACCCCACCTGCTATTAATGTTTGTGCTTGTGCGAAAGCTTCTTTATTTGTCATTTTTTTCTCCTTTTTTCTTGATATATAAGTATAAATTTTTTATTTCTTCATTTGTTAAATAATAATTTGGCATTATATTTTTTGAACTTGTTTTACTAACTAAGGCTTTATAAAAATTCTCATAACTAATATTTTTAATACTAGGGATTATTACTTGAATGGTTTTTCCATTTTCTTTATAAGTAGCAAATATTTGCTCACTTCCATCAAGCCCGTGACATTTATCACAGCCAATTCCCCTTGGGTTTTGATACAAGCTTAATTGATATTCATCTTTGCTTAAAAAATCACTATTAGCATAAACAAATACGCTAAAAACTAATAATATTAATTTTGATTTCATTTTATAATCCGTTGTTTTTAAGGGTTATAATACAATCTTTATTTTTATAAAGGTTACAAATTGATACTAGATGGAAAAAAATTAAGCAAAGAATTATACGCACAATTAAAACTCAAAATTAATGAGCTAAAAACCAAACCTTGCTTAGCTGTAATTTTAGTAGGAGATGATTATGCTAGTGGGGTTTATGTAAGAAGTAAATTAAAAGCTTGTAATGAATTAGGAATAATTAGTAAAGATTATAAGCTAGATAGTAGTATTAGCGAAGAAGAATTATTAAAAATCATAAGAGATTTAAATGATGATGATAGTATAGATGCTATCTTAGTGCAACTACCTTTACCAAATCATATCAATAAAGACAATATCATAAACGCTATAAATCCTATTAAAGATGTAGATGGTTTTACTCCACTTAATTTAGGTTTAGTCTTAGCGAATTTAAAACCACATTTTTATGCTTGCACCCCGCTTGGAATTGATATTTTAATGAAGCATTATGGTATCAGTGTAAAAGGCAAAAATATTTGCATAATAAACGATAGTATCATAGTAGGTCGCCCACTTGCTGCTATGATGATTAATGAAGGTGCAAGTGTTAGCGTATGCCACAAATATACAAAAGATTTAAAAGAGCATACTTTAAACGCTGATATTTTAATAAGTGCTACAGGTGTAATTCATCTAATAAATGATGATTTTATAAAAGATGGGGCTATTTTAATTGATGTTGGGATTTGCAAAGAAATTGATGGCAAAAAACTATCAGGAGATTATCTTAAGACAAGTAATAAAGCTAGTATGATTACTCCAGTTCCTGGCGGAGTAGGACCTATGACTATTTATGCACTAATGCAAAACACATATGAAGCAAGATTAAAAAAGGAAGAAAATGCAAGAAAATAAAACAAAATGGCAAAAATTAGTTGATTTTTGGAATTCATGGACAGGGACTATTGTATTTGTTCTTGTTTTTATATTTTTCGTAGCTCAAGCTTTTACAATACCAAGTGGCTCTATGAAAAACACACTTTTAGTAGGAGATCATTTATTTGTAAAAAAATTCGCCTACGGGATACCAACTCCTAGAATTCCATTCCTAGAAGTTCCTGTGTTGCCTGATTTTAAAGGCGATGGGCATTTATTAAGCTATGCTAAGCCTAAAAGAGATGATATAGTGGTGTTTTTGTATCCGCACAATACAAAGCTACATTATGTTAAACGCTGCGTTGCTTTAGGAGATGATGAGATAATATTTGCAAATAAGACCCTTTATGTGAGAATGCACGAAGGAGATGAATATATGAGAGCAAATTATCCTGCTAATAAACAAGTGATTTTACAAGGCAAATTATACATAAAAGAGCCTTATACTAAAAAGGGTATTCATTATGATGAAAGAGTGGATTTTGATAAGGTCATAGAATACTTTATGGCTAAGGGTGAGTTTGTAATGAAGCCAATTTATGTTAGTGAATTAAGAAGTGATATTAAAGCGTATTATTATAAGGTGCCTAGCAATGAATACTTTATGATGGGTGATAATCGTGACCATTCAAACGATAGCCGCTTTTGGGGAAGTGTAGATTATAAATATATTGAAGGTAAGCCTTGGTTTGTTTATCTAAGCTGGGATGATGATTATAATATCCGCTGGGAAAGAATGTTTAAAAGCGTTGATACCTTAGAAAACGATGAAAGATATATCCATCACGAAATAAGCGATATTAATTCTCTTGATTGACAAAAATATCTAATTCAAATTCTTGTGATTTGAATTAGAATTTATTTTATAATACATTATATTTTAAAAGTAATTTATATAAAAATTAAAATTATTTAATTGTATTTGAAGACTTTTCACTTAAAATCTTTTCAATTTTCTTTTGTTGTTTTGCTATGTATTTTTCGCCTAGTGGTTGTGCTTCTTCTTCTCTAAATTCCATTTCAAATCCACCTTTGCTAATTGCAGAATACTTTTGTCTAAACTCTGTGTATAAAAAATAAACCGATAAATCATCAACAAAAGGCAATGAAACTAGCTTGGTTTTAGTTTGATATATTGTGTAAGTTTTTAAGTTTTTACCATTTAAGAAAAATAGTGCTAAATAGCTTGATAAAATATCTAATATTACAAAAAACATAATTATAGGAAAGAAAATTATTCTAGCTATAGGGTAGTCTAATCTATAATTTAAACTTTGATTTTCTGTTTCTTTAGTGTTATAAGCGTCTTTATTGAATATATACGAATAAGCTAAAGCAGGTCGCTTGGTTTGTAATCTAAAAACTATATCGCTTTTATTTATCGTTGCAGTTACTTTCTTATAGCTCTTTGCTATACCAAAAACACCTGCTTCATCTATCTCATAAGTATCAAAATATATCTTTTCATTATCTACGCTAATATAAAAATCATTATTTTTAACAAATCTAAGTCTTTTTATTTGTCTAAGTTTTAAAAAGAATGCAACAAAAAAAATACCATCAATAATACCACTCCAACCTTTTTGAATTCTTCGTATGTCAGTCATTGTTTTTTCGGGTTTACTATTTAATTCATTGATAATATCTATTACAAAATAACATGAAATAAGTGTAAGAAAAATTGAAAAAATCTCATTAAACAATCTAATAAGCTCTAAGCTATATAAATAATCGTTTTTTATTTTATAATCTTTTAAATTGTCTATATTCAAATTTATCCTTTATATTTAATAAGACTAATTATAAAAATTACTAATATTTTTATAACTTGTTTTCATTTTAATTCTCCTTTTAATTTATTTAAATAATTTGTATAAACATCATTAGAGCAATCACTTATATAATTGTCTAAACTAAGATAATAGTTATCAATAAATAACCTAGTAAAAGAATCATAAATTCTATTAAGATTAGGGCTAAGTTCTAAACTCAAATTATTTAAATTTGTTATTGCATAACTACAAGGTTTATAATAACCATAAATATCATAATTTATTAATTTATCTTTACTAAGTCTAGTTGGTAATTTTGAAGCCTCTTCTTCAAAGCGTTTTTCATATTTTTTATAATCTTCATATAATTGCACTTCTTTATCAACTATTAACTTTACGCTTTTAAAAAACTTACCATTTATCGTATAGTTTTGTTTTTCAATTGTGCTTAATAATAAGGTATTTGGTTTTTTAAGTTCTGTTACTTCGTGTTTTGGACTTTGCTGTAAATTAAAATGACTTATTAATAATATTCCGTGAAAGGCAATCATTAAAAATGAGAAAAAATAAAAGATAACTTTAATAAATTTTTGATTTTGTTTCATTATTAACTTATAAAACCACCAAATTAATAGTGAAAATATAATTGGTAGCAATAGTTGTAAAACTACAAACCACCCACCGGCATCTCTATCAATAAGCCCAATTCTTATAACCAAATATAAAAATAAAATATATAAAGCTATTATAAATCTAGGATAGAGCTTTAATCCTATAAAAAATGTAAGGGTAAAAAGCGTAGGATAGGTAATAAAAAATGGCACATAATCTATAGGAATTAAAATACTAATAATCCCACTAGCTAAACCATGTAAATTATCTAAAAAATATGTTAGATATATTAAAAACTCATTCATATCCTACCTTTAAAAATAAGATTAATTATAGCAAATAAAAAATTATTAATCTATTATTTATTGTCTTAATGCTTTAATTTATATAGTTAATGATTTGATAATTTATTTCATTTGGATATTCTCTTAAATAACACACTACTCCGTAATCTTTATCATTACAGCTTGTTATAAAATCTTTATAAATTATTTTATTATCACATAATGATGGATTGTTTCTAATAAAAACTTCACAATCTCCTATAAATTTTCTAAGCAGATATTGTTTTGGTGGATTTGTGTAGCACTTGCATTGAATTAGCCTTATTTCACTATTTTTATACGCTATTAAATCTATACCTTTGTCGTTTTTACCATTTACAAAACCATTTGGAAAAACCTTATAACCTATATTTTCATAGTATATTTTTATTTGATATTCGTAATTTTTGCCTTTTTTGATATTTTCTAATTTGATTTTATTTTGTGCGTTTTTTTCTTCACTTATTTTTAATTCATAAGACTGAATTAGTTTATCTTTTTCTAGCTTATAATATCTATTTAATTCTTTTAATTTTTCTTCATAATCTTTTTCTTTTTCTAATATCAATTCTTGTGCTTTTTCAATGGCTATTTTATTAATATCTGAAGTTGTTAAAGTCTGTAATCGTTTTAACTCATCTTTGAGTTTTAATAATTCTTCTTCATATTTATAATTCTTGTATAGCAAAATATTTTTATCAGTTTTTGTATCTTCGTAATCTTCTTTATCTATTTTTAATGTTTGAATTTCTTTATTTTTGTCATTTATAAATTTTTCTGCCTTTTTTATAAATAAAACGAATATACCAAGTAATATGAAGTAAAAATAGTTATTATTAAGCCATAGTAATTATGTAAAAATTCTAAAATGCTAAATAACATACAATTACCATAGGAATTTCAAATGAAATTCCTAAAATCAATCTAAATCTTTAATGATTTCTTCATCACTTTTTACAACCATTCCAGAGCCGTGAATTACGCTCGGAATACAACTTGTGCAAATATCTACTGGCTTATTGTTTTTATGAGCTCTAATAAATACTGCGTGCTCGTCTTCGCTAGCTTTTAGACTACATACATTACAAATAATTTCATTGTTTAAAACCATAATAATCTCCTTAAAAATAAAATTAAATACTACAAAAAAATCAAAATATAAAAGTTATTTTTAATCAATTTAAAGGCTGTTTTAATCTTAATTCATTTTGAAATAATAAATGAGCTAGAAATATTACAAAAAATACAGGTAAAAAAAACCCAACATAAGGAATATTTGAAGCCAAATAAAATAAAAATACGCAAAAAATATATTTCAATTTAAAAGGTTTAAAACTTAAAAAATCATTTTTATTTAAAACACAACTAGCCACATCGTAAATTAAAAAATTAAAAAATAAATAAAACATTAAGCAAAACATTAAAAATGATGCTATGAAATTTAATATAGGAATTATGTGAAATAAAAGCACAAAAAATAAAAAGAATAAGAATTTCAATACGATTTTAAATAAAAGCCAAGTTATTTGAATTAACCCTATTTCATCTAATTTATTGTAATTATAATGCTTTAAATTGATTTCTCTAACTATCATTGGAGTTAAAAATGAAGTAATAACTAAAGCAAAAAATATAGATAAATATAAAGCTAAAAAACTGCCACCTGAAATAGTAATTATCATAATAAATATTTGTATGGCGTGTAGTATCATCGCACCTAAAAAAAAGTTAAAAGCTTCTTCGTTAAAATCTAAACTACCAACATAACTAAATGCAAGTGTTAATAAACTAATAAATATAATTGAGCTTATAATTAATGGAAATAAAGAAAATGCTAAAAATCTAAATGTAAAAAAATCTTTTAGGCTAATAATGAAATTATTCATATTTATACCACTTAATTACTTGAGAAAATAATCCGTTTCCATTAAATCCTATTGGCATATTTTCAATACCTTTAATTTTTTTATTATAAGCTAAAAAATAATTGTAATTTACCAAAAATACATAAGAAGGGTTCATTTTAATCTGCTCTTGAAACTCTTTGTAATAATTCTCTTGCACTTGATTTATGGTATTTTTTGCTTGAGTTTTATTAATCTTATTTGTATTTAAAATAGTTGCAAAATTAATACTATCATATACTTCAATATCTACAATCTTACTAGCTTCATTATCATCATTGTTGGTTTGTAATACATCTGTTAATATTCCAAAATCTTTTAATTGCATAGCAAGATTTTCGGCTATACTTAAGTAGTCTTTATTGTTTTTATCTACATAAATTTCTAATTTTAAAGGTAAATCTAATTTTTTATAATAATTTGCTGTGCTTTCTTTATTAATATTTAATTCTATACTCTTTTTATCTTTATAAAATCCTAATTCATTTATAATTTTTCTAGCTTCTGCTCTATCACAACCATTATTATTTAGATTTAAAATATGTTTATTGATACTAAAATTTGGCAATTGATTTAAAATAGATTTGTTACAAATAATCAAAGAAATTGCATATCTTAATTTCCTATCATAAATTACTTTATTATTTAATTGTAATGCTATAGCGTGATCTGATTCTAAAGTCTTATATACTAAATCATCATCAATATTTTTTATATTTTTATAATTAATCAAGCCAACATCAATTATGTCATTATTTAAAGCATTTTTTATTTGAACTTCATTTTGATAAAACTTAAAAACTACCCCGTCATTAAGTGCTTTAAAAATAGCATTAGGATTTTTTACTAAAACTATTTGTTCATTGTTAAATTGCTTTAAATTATAAGTACCAAGACCAATAGCATCACTATTAAACCAACTTAAACCATATTTAATAAGAGCATTTTTTGACATAATCCCTAGCGTTAAAGAATTTAAAAAATCATTATCTGGATACTTCAATACAAATTCAACTTTATATTTATCAATTATATTTATTTGAGAAATATTATTATAAAATCTACTATAATTTGAATTAAAAAAGTGATTTATAATTATTTCATAAGTAGTTTTTACATCTTCTGAAGTAAATTCTCCAAAATCTATATTATTTTTTATAAAATGAAGACCTTGTTTTAATTCAAATTCGTATCTTAATTTATCATTACTTATTTTGTATGAATTAGCTAGTGCAGGAATTAATTCTTTATTATTATTTTTATAAAACAAACCTAAATATAATAAATTTACTAAATCATCATTTGGATTATAAATTGGATTTATATTATTTGGTTGATTTTTCATAGCTACTTTAATTAAATCAGCAGATAAAAAATTAATTGAAAATACTAAAAATAATAATAAAAACTTTTTCATAAGTATCCTTAAAATAGCAAGTAAAAAACTTGCTATTTCGTGATTAGAAGTTAGCTTTAATTTGTGCTACCCAGTTTGCAATTCTTTCGTCTGTTAAATCTTCTTGATTGTCATTATCTAATGCAAGACCAACGAATTTACCATCAACTACTGCTTCTGAATCTTCAAAATCATAACCATCAGTTGAAACTGCTCCAACTAAATTTGCACCAGCTTCTTTTAATGCCGCAGCTAATTTACCCATACCGCCGCAGAAAGTATCAGAATAGCTTGAGCTATCTCCCATACCAAATACAGCTACTGTTTTACCAGCTAATTTTAGACCACTAAAATCAAATGAATCCCAATCATCTTGTAAGTCACCACTACCCCAAGTTGAAGTTCCGCAAACTAATTTATCAAAACCATTTAGTTTATCAGCATCAACATCAGCGATATTTAATAATTCAGCACCTAGTGCTTCTGCAATTTTTTCTGCTGCGCCTTCTGTATTTCCCATAGCACTTCCGAAAACTACTGCTACTGACATAATTATCTCCTTAATTTGATTTGCGACATAATTTTACCATTTGAAATTATTGTTAATCATTAACCAAATTCTTTTTACAAAAACCTTAATTATATTAATTTATAAATATAAGAATAAATTAATATCACTTATCAAAAATCCTTATTATTACTTCATAATAATTATTAAACTAAAAATATTATTAAAAAATTTTTATTATTTACTAAGTATATTTTATTTTAAAATAAAATTATTATTAAACTTATTTTTTAATTAGGAGGTTTTATGAAAACTAAAGATAGAAGAGACTTTTTAAAGTTTTCTGGCTTAGTGTATGGCTCTATTTTAATGCCTAATATTGCTTTATCTAATAGTATAGATATTGATGATATAAAATGGGATGAATATTATGATGCAATAGTAATTGGAAGTGGTTTTGCAGGAAGTGCAGCTATGCTAAGTCTTTTGGATAATGGTATTAAAAATGTTGTTATGATTGATAAAATGCCTTATTTAGGTGGCAACTCGGCTTATTCAGGTGGTTCAATGGCTGTTGCTGGCTCAAAATTACAAGCTAGAGATGGAATAGTTGATGATATTAATCTACACATACAAGATACATTAAAAAGTGGTAAGAATTTAAATGATTTAGAATTAGTAAATATTATGATAAATGATGGAGTAAAAACTCTTGATTGGCTTATAGATAATGGAGTTAATTTTAAGTGGGTTAGCAGAAGTGGTGGTCATAGCGTTCCACGCTCTCATTCAGCAGGTGCAGGTAGTTATATCACAAGACCATTACAAGAACAAATTCTTAATAGAGGCGGTAAGATTTTAACAAGAGTTATAATGGATGATATTTTATATGATAAAAATCATAAAGTTGTTGGAATTAAAGTAAGAGAAAAATATCAATTTAACTTTGAGCGTGGATATGAAGAAAAAAACAATGAAAGTGGAATTACTAAATATTATAGAACCTTTGGTGGTATTATCTTAGCTACTGGTGGTTGGGGAGCTGATTTAAAATTTAGACAAATATTTGACTCTAGTTTAAGAGATGATGTATTAACCACAAATCATTTAGGAGCTACTGGCTACACAGCACAAAAACTAATAAATGATAATGTTAAATTCATAGATATGCAATATATTCAAAGTATGCACGTAACAAGTCAAGATGAAGGCGGTTTTGGATTTGCTTATAGATGGATTACTAGGGCTTATGCTTATGGAATGATGGTAAATCCTAAAACAGGAAAAAGATTTGTAAATGAAATTACTGATAGAAAACAAGGTAGCGATGCAATATTAGCTATGAATGAAAAAGGTTTAAATCCACCTGTTTTAATTATGGATATAAATGGCACTAAAACTGTTGATATAGAAGATTTAAATAGGGGCTTATTAGTTGGTGCTGTAAAACAATTTGAAACAATGGATGAATTAATAGCTCATTATAATATCAATAAAGAGCCTTTCTTAGAGCAGTTAAAAAGATACAATGAATATGTTGAACTTGCTTCAAAAGATAAAGATTATAAAGACCCAGAATTTAATCGAAATTTTTCAGATTACAAAGGAAAGTATATAAAAATAGAACAAGCTCCATTTTTTGCTGCAAGACCAGGACCAAAAGTTCATCATTGTATGGGTGGAGTAAAAACTAATAAAGATTGTGAAGTATATGATAATGATATGCAATTAATTCAAGGTTTGTATGCGTGTGGAGAAATTACTGGCGGAAGACACGGATACAATAGATTGGGTTCTAATGCGGTTTTAGATTGCTTAGTTTATGGAAAAAGAGCTGGAAATACTCTAGCAAAAAATTATAATTTATTAAGGGGTTAGCAATGAGATTTATTACTATTATATGTTTATTTGCCTGTTTTTTATTTGCAAATGAAAAAGTATTAAAGGATTCGTTAGGAAAAGTAAATGTAGATTTTAGTGAAAAAGCCTATGAAGTTAAAGGAATTCATAAAAAATTAAATCTTAAGTGTAATGATTGCCACCTAGAAGCACAAGAGAAAGATTATTCATCAGCTATGCTAAATAGTTGTATAAAATGCCACGGGGATTATTCAAAACTAGCAGAATATACTGCAGGTTACGGACATAATAACAATGTTCATCAAAGCCCACATTATGATAAATTAGACTGCGATAATTGCCATAAAACTCACAAACCATCTGTTAATATGTGTGCTAGATGCCATAGCCAAGAAATCTTAAAAAATTTAAAAGTAAAATAAAGGAGAATACATGAAAAATAAAATAGCTTTTACTTGTATGATAGTAATCATAACTCTTGTTTTAGTATTCTTAGGAGAAAAAATTGTTCATGTAACAGGCAAATATCCGTTTTGTGGAAGTTGCCATTCTTGGGATGGACCTATAGCAATCACAAATGTTAATGATGATATACACGGGGCTAAAAATCCTAAAGGAGTGGTAGTTAATTGTGCTGATTGTCATTTACCACACGATAATTTGGCAAAATACTTATTGACTAAAGCTAAAAACGGAATAGCAGAAGGCTTTACAACTTTAACAAAAGACCCCACTAAAAAAGATTGGCTAGCAAATAGAGAACACGCTAGAAAAAATTATACTTTTGATAGCTCTTGTCTAAAATGCCACGAAAATGCTTTCGTAAAAGACAATGAAAGCACATTACCAATCCATCTTACTTATCTAAGCTTTAAAGGTAGTGCTGATGAGATGAAATGCACCGATTGTCATAAACATGTAGGGCATAAAGATTTAGCACAAACTTTATATGATTTAAAGGACACAACTCCACATAGTTGGGAAGATTGGGAAAAACAAAGAGCTAAGCAATAAGCTTAGCTAATAGAATTTAGAATTAATTCTAAATTCTATAAATTCTTTTTCAAACTTAACTCAAATTCTTTTTCAAACTTAACTCAAATTCTTTTTCAAACTTAACTCAAATTCTTTTTCAAACTTAACTCAAATTCTTTTTCAAACTTAACTCAAATTCTTTTTCAAACTTAACTCAAATTCTTTTTCAAACTTAACTCAAATTCTTTTTCAAACTTAACTCAAATTCTTTTTCAAACTTAACTCAAATTCTTTTTCAAACTTATTGATTTTAAAGTTCCATTTGATTTACTTCACGCCAAGCTTCAAGCAAACCATTAGCAACTTTCATAACTTCATCCAATTTAGCAGTATCGCTATCAATTATTACCTTACTAAGTGTGCTAATTTGATGAGAATAAAGCCCTTGTAAATAATAACTAACATCGCCTTGACTAAAGTCTAAATAATTTAATAGCTCAACAAAAATTGCTGTGGCTTTTTTAATATTTTTACATTTGGCTTCTATATCGTTTTTTTCTATGGCTTTTTTGGCACGAGAGCAAAATCTAAGTATGCCCTCGTATAAAAGCTCAATCATTTTCTCATTACTCTCAATTGAAATATTGTTATGAGAATAACTCGCATAAGCATTACTTACCATTTATATTCCTTATTTATTAGCAAATGCTGCATTTGTTAAAGCTGTAATCGTTTGGCTTTGATTATCAAGCTTATTTAAAATAACATCATACATACTTAGTCTAGTAGCTAAAATCTCATATCTTTTCTCAATTTCTTCATTGGTTTTTTTGATTTCTTCATTTAGCTTCTTAACATCATCTTCTAAATTTTTATTATATTTAGTAAGAGTTCCATCAGTGCCTACCATACTATCTAAAGTATCTTTAAATGTTCTAAACACTCCTGTTTGCTCTGTTTTAATAGTTCTCATTGTTTTTTCTTCTAAACCAAGTTGTAATAACTTCTCGCTAGAACCACCTATTTCAAGTGCATTTTTTCCATCACTTGTAATACTAATATTATTTTCTTTACCTAATTTAGCCGTTACACCATCTATTTTCGCATCATTAATAGCTTCAATTAATTTATTTATATACTCTTCTTGAGTAATCTTATTGTCTTTATCATTTAATTTATCTAGGAATTCTTTTTTAAAGGTAATTTCCTTACCATTTATCTTCAAATCCCCTTCAGCTAAAGCTACTTTTTGACTAATTGTCTTACTTGTAGTGCTTAATTCTTGGTATTTTACGCTACCTTGTAAGAAATTTTTAATTCCTTCGCTATTTTTCTTATAAGCTTCTTCAAATTTTGATTTTTTAAAAGTTAAAATTCCTTTTTCATTAAGCTCAAACCCCATACCAGATAAACTAATCCCATTTGAATCAGTCTTAGTAATCATTGATGATAACATTGTTTTTAGCTTACTTACTTCGCTAATTCCTTGCAAACTTCCTGCTGTTTTTTTCTCTTTATCAAAACCTGTTGAGGTAGCAAGAGAATTAACTATAGAATTATAATTCGTTGTAAAAGTAGTTAAATGCTCTGTTAAAGAATCTAAATCATCGCTTACTTTAAAGTTGGTAATACCTTCTTTTTTAAGAGAAATTTTTGCTCCAATTATTAAATCATCAATGGTATTTGTGCTTCTGCTAATCTCAATACCTTCATAAATAAACTTAGCATCTTGCGCTGTTTGAACATGGTTTGATTTTGCATCAATTCCATCATACTTAGTTTGAGCAGCTTTTACATCTAATTCATTTATAAAATAATTCTCCCTAGAAGTTTCAAAAAATTCTTGAATTCCTTTCTTTTCATCTTCACTTAACTTACTGAAATCAGTAGCTTTATTTATACTAACTGCTTTTGTTTGATTAGAACTATCTTTGTATGAAATATTTAATTCTTCTCCGGTATTTTTAATATATTCAACCCAGTTTTTTGTTTGTGTTTCTATATCAGTTTTATCTTTAAATTCAGCAAAAACTGCTTTTCTTTCATCAGCACTTAGTTTAGATAAATCTGTATCTTTATTGATTTTAAAAGATACTTCAGTTTCAACAAGATTATTAGGATCACTAGGATCACTTGTATAAGCTTTATATTTTAATTCTTTTTCCCCAGTTAATTCAGAAACTTGTTTTTGAATATTTTCTAAGTATCCACTACCACCTAAAATAACTTTAGATGCGTCTAATTGCTCGTTAGCTTTTTTAAGCTCTGTTTTAGCAGCACTAGCATTTGCAGCGTCTAATAAACCAAGCTTTTTAAGAACTGCTTTTGAAAACTCTGCTGTATTAGGGTCGTCAAGTTTAAAAGCACTTCCAAATACTATTTCATTATCAATTCCAGCTTCTTTACTTGTAATCATAAGCCTATAATTATCATGACCTGTATCTAAAACCTTAGTGCTTACAAAATCGCTTAATTTTTTATTGTTTTCATTTGTAGCTGATAGAATTTTGTCATTTAAAGTTTGTAAAGAATCCCCTGAATTTACCTTAATAGTAAATGTTTGTTTATTTACAGTGATTTTAAACTCTGCTTCTTTTAGCATTTCTTTTTGACCATCACTTTTAATAATACCAACATCGTTAAATATGCCATAAGTTTCGCTAGAAAAAGAATTAGTCTGATAAGCATCTTTTGTAGCAAGTTGCTTAACATTAATATCAAAATCACTTACTTTAACACCCTTAGTAGTAGTCATACTAGCACTCTCACCTGTAGCATCTACTTTACTTTTAGAAAATGCTTCTCCTTCTACTAAAGAAGATATATCACCTTTAAAACTGCCTAAAAGTGTTGTTAAATCTGTTAAATCCTTTTGCTTTGCTTGTGTATCAGATAGTTTTTTATTAGGTATTGCTAATAAAGATTTTTGCTCGTTTGCTTTTAAAGCGTCATATTTTTCTTTAAATTGAAATTTATTAGCTCCTGCTATTAATCCTAAACCTGTTCCCATATTTAACTCCTTTTAAATTCTTTAAAGCAATTAACTCTTTTTATCAAAAATAATTCCTATTGCTTCTTTCATACTTTCACTAAGCTTAATTACTTCTTCATTTGGAATTTTACGAATAATTTGACCTGATTTTGTAGCTATTACATCTACATACATTTGATTGATTTTATCGTTATAACCAAATCTTACATCAGTTTGTAATTCTTCCATATTTTCATTTAATTTTTTAATAGATTCATCAAGCTTTTCTTTTGTTATTTCCTTGTTTATTTCTTCATTTTTTTGCTTACCTGAATTTGTTTCAATATGAGTTTGCTCAACTGGGCGCATTTTAGTTGTTTCTGCACTAGCTTTTAGTTGAGTATCATATTGAGAACTCGCTGCTTTAAAAATCTCCATTACTATCTCCTTTTAATAAGCTTTTTTCTAAATCGGCTAAAGTTTAAAAAACTTCATAGCTTTTGAAAAATTTTTCATCATTTTCTAATAATTTTAAATCTATTAATTTATTTATTACATCTTTATTGCAATCAGTTGTGCTAGGCCATTCGCTTAAATAGCCATCTATTTCGCCTTTTGAATACGTTGCAACCAAAATCCCATTATCATCTATTTTAATATCAGTGCTAGGGTCGTAATTATTAAACGCTCTCCAAATTAACATATAAGGATTATTTAAATTAACTCCTTTATCAAATAAAACAACAATCCCACCTAAGTTATTTTTGCAAGCATTATAAATAGTGTCTAAATTATGCTTTCTATCTAAACTTATACAAGTAATTTGTGTTTTTGCTTCAGGATAGAAAATGTTGTATTCATATAAACCAAATTCTTTTAAATCATCTAATAAATTTTTAAGATTTGGTTTAAAACTTGTTTTATCTATTTCTTGTTTTTCTACTTTAAAGGTATGAGCTTTATAAGTAGATTTTGAAGTAGCGTCAAGCCCTAACTTACCGCCCATACCTAATTTAGTGCTAGAATGATCTAGTTCATCACATAATCCATAGCTTAATAATAATTTTTTAGGAGAGAAATTATTTAAAATATATTCTGTAATTTTAGGATAATCATTCAGACTAGGTGCATTCTCATCTACAAAAATAGCATTTTTTACAAAACTCATCTGCCCTACTCCCCAAAATGCGTGCATATTAGCTAATGCTAAGCCATCATAATTGCTTTTTACTTTAGCTAAGATTAGATTATGAAAAACACCATTTTCAGGCATACAATAATCAATCAAATCAGGGCAAGTTGTCTTAAGTAATGGTAAAAATATTCTCTCTGTTCCATACCCCATCCATTTATCTTCTAAAGGTGGTTTACCAACTACGGTTGCATTATAAATTGGCTCATTTTTGCCTGTAATTTTTGTAATTTTCATAACAGGAAAATTACCTTGCGGAGTATAAAATCCCGTATGATCGCCAAATGGACCTTCAATAGCAAAATGATTTACATCAATTTCGCCTTCTATTACAAAATCACTATTACTTGGAACATACAAATCATTAGTATCACATTTAACTAATTTTGCTCCTTGTTTTTTGATAAATCCATAAAGCATTAATTCAAATATACCTTTAGGCAATGGTGCTTGAGCGCAAAATATATGAAGTGGGTCATCGCCTATTGCAATAGCTATTGGCATTTTTTTATTTGCGGCTTTATATTCATAAAAGAAATTATTAGCATCTTTATGAAGTTGAAAGTGCATTATTAAATGCCCTTCATCTAATACTTGCAAACGATACATTCCTAAATTATTTTGCTTACCATCAAGACTTTTGGTATAAACCTGACCCATTGTAATAAATGCACCTGCATCTTTTTCCCAAGTTTTAAGGATTGGAATTTGATTTAGAGAATATGTTTTTTGCTTACAAGGTGCGTTTTTGTTTATTTCTCTTTTTGGAGCTATATTTTTTAAAGAAAATAATTTATTTGCAAGGTTTAATTTAGCACCAAATGTAGGTGGAATATGCAGTTTTAATAAGCTCTCAATCTCATCTGCAATCTCATCAGGATTTTTACCTAAAACCAAATTAAGTGCTTTGCTATTTGCAAAAACATTCATAATAATTGGCATATCATAATTTATATTGCCTTTTTTTGGATTTGTAAATAATAAAACCTTTGAATCACTCTTTTTAGCTTCTAAATAAGCTAAATGAGCGATTTCTAACTCAACATCTAAAGGTGTATTTATAATCTTTAAAAGATTTTCTTTTTTTAATTTTTCTATATAATTTTTCATAGCATTTCTTTTAATAATTCTTCATTTTCAGCTAGAATTTCTAAAGCTCCGTGCTTTATAAATTCTTTTGCTAAAACTACCCCAAAATCACTTGCATTTGCTTGATTAATCTTTCTTTGCATTTTTATAATTTTACTAGCATCAATTAAGCCAATAATCGCATTTACGCAAATAATCTCATTATCAATAAAAGCTGCATTAATTCCTATTGGAGCACCACAACCACCATTTAAAGTAGCAGTAAAATCACGCTCAATTTTGCATAATAATGCTGTTTTAGGGCAATTTAATTTAGATACAAGATTTAACACCTTTTCATCATTAATACTCTCAATCGCAACAGCACCTTGACCTGCTGAAGGTATCATAATTTTTGTATCTAAAATCTCATAATTTAACTCATCTAAAAGATTTAATCTCTTAAGTCCTGCATAAGCTAAAACTATCGCATCAAATTCGCCATCTTTTAATTTTTTAAGTCTAGTTTGTAGATTTCCCCTTAATGAGTGAATAGAAAAATCATCTCTAATTAATCTTAATTGCATTTGGCGGCGAAGACTTGTTGTGCCGATTTTTGCACCTTGTTTTAGTTCATTTAATGATTTTTCATTTCCACGAAAAACCACAACATCATTAGGAGTTTCTCTTTTGCAAATACTAGCAAGTTTAAAATCATACGCCAAACTTGCCCCAACATCTTTTAAAGAATGAACGCTAATTTGTGCAAGCCCATCGTGCATTGCGTTTTCTAATTCTTTAATAAATAAATTCTTCCCACCAATTTTTGCTAAAGGAGTATCTAAAATAACATCTCCTTTAGTGCTAAGCTCTAATAATTCTATATTTAAACTAGGCTCAATTTCTTGTAATTTTGCCTTTACAAATTCGCTTTGCCATAAAGCAAGTAATGATTTTCTAGTAGCTATTTTCATATTTTTCCTTTAAGATTGTTGTTTTATTCTGCAAACTAATGCTTCTTGTAAAAGTGTTCTTGCAACCACTTTTTCTTCTTTTACCATTTTGATATTGTCGCCTAAATCTTCAAATATTTTATATTCATCTTTATTTATTCTAATGATTACATTAGCATTTGGGTCATAATCAAGTATTTTTTTACTAACTACTTCTAAGACTTGTTCGTTTGAAATAGTAACGATTACTGCTGCACTTGTTTTAATACTAGCATTATCAAAACTTGTATTTTGCTCTGCACTAGCATAAAAAACATTTTCTCCCCTACTTTGTCCAAGCTCAACTAAACTCATATCATTTTCTAGCACGATATAAGGAATGCCTTGGGTTTTTAATCTTAGCACAACTTCTTGACCAAGTGAGCCATATCCAAATATTACAAAATGTCCGCTCATTGATTCAATCTTAGGAGCTACGGTAATTATCTCATCGTTAGTAATACTTGCAAGAGATTTTATATTTTTTAAAATAAAAGGAGATAAAACCATACTTAAAATTACTGATAAAGTAAGCATTTGAGCTGTATTTGTATCTAGCATTTTATTTGCAACCAATAAAGTAAATATTGCTAAAGCAAATTCTCCAATTTGACTAACGCTTAATGCAGTTTTTAACGAATCACTTTTAGTGCTTTTAAGACTTAATAATAAAAATATACATAAAGTCTTAATTAGCATAATACCAATTGTAAGTGCAATTATTATATACCAATACTGAATGATAATATTTATATTAATTTGAAGCCCAACGGTTATGAAAAAAAATCCTAATAACAAATCTCTAAACGGGATTAAGTCAGCTTCTATTTGGTGTTTAAATTCAGTTTCTGCTATCATCATTCCTGCAATAAATGCACCAAGTGAATATGAAAACCCAAAAAATGAAGCTAAAAACGAAGCACCAACGACAGTGAAAAGTATCGTTGCTATGAATATTTCTTGAGAATTTGTCTTTAATACAAAATAAAGCACCCTGCTATAAATATATTTTCCAATCAAAAATAATAATAAAAGCACAATAAAAGCTGATATTAAAGTCTTAACAACTAAAGTGCTAATTGCAACTCCATCTTGATTGAAAATATCAATCATCAATAATAGTGGAATTACTGCAATATCTTGAAATAATAATATTCCTAAAGCTTTTCTTCCATATCGCTGATTTATGTCTTGATTTTCATTTAGTATTTTTAGAACTATTGCAGTTGAAGAAAGTGAAATTGTAAAGCCAATAATTAAAGCAATATCATCAGCTATATTAAATGCGTGGTGCAAAATTACTGCAAACACAATTCCACATATTCCCATCTGTAAAGCACCATTTATAAATACATCGGTTTTCATAGTTAAAAGGTGTTTGATAGAGAACTCAAGTCCTATGGTAAACATTAAAAATACTATTCCAAATTCTGCAATGTGGCTTAATTGTTCTGAAGTGGTTACAAAAAATACTTCTTCAATAATAAAGCCAGTTGCAATATAACCAATAATTGTTGGTATGCTAAATTTTTTAAGCACTACATTTAAAATAATCGCAATAGCACTTGTAATTAAAAATATTTCTAAGAACTCTTGCATTAGCTACTACCTTTATCATCATAAAATATCACATCGTATTTTTGATTTTGTTTAATTAAGGCGTTTTTCTTAGGCTTTTCTTTTAAACCACTTAGCATTTCTTCATAATCTGCTATTTGACTTTTAAGCTCTAAAATAATGCTAACTCCAGCTAAATTTACCCCCAAATCCCTTGTAAATCTTAAGATTAATTTAATTCTATCTACATCTCTTTGCGAATACATTCTAACCTTTCCACAGGTTCTATTAGGCTCAATCAAGCCTTCTCTTTCATATTGTCTTAGAGTTTGTGGATGAATATTTAATTGCTTTGATACTACAGAAATTAAAAATACCGGTTCATCATAGTGCATATTTCCTCCTTTTTATAAATAATCTTTTAAAGCTTTAACCAACTTATCATCAAGCGTATTAATATCAGGTAAAACCACCTTAGCTCTTAAGAATAAATCCCCTTGATTTTTAGAATATGAATTATAAATTCCCCTACCTTTAACACGGATTAATCCACCATTTTTTACATTTTCTTTTAAAGTTACTTTTAAGCCTTGCTCTTTTGGAGTATCAAACTCAACTTTACCACCAAATAAAGCTATTTTTAAAGGAATTTCAAGTTCTTTTGTCAAGTCATCTCCATCACGCTCATATTCTTTTGAATGTTCTATTTTAACAGTTGCTTTTAATGTTAGATTGTCTTTTTGCATAGTTATTTCTTGATTGTTTAATACGCCTGATTTAATCTCTACATCAAAACTAACTCCCCTTACATTAATACTTCTAGTAGTTCCTAAAACAGATTCTAAAAAACTTATTTTTAACTCAACTTGAGCTGGTTTATTATAAGACCTACTTTGCCCTGCTCCAAAACCAAAATGAGAAAATATATCCTCAAATCCACCACTAAAACCGCTTGAATTAAAATTAAAGCCATCAAATCCACCAAAAGAAGGATTATCATAAGCTCTTCTTTTATCTTCATCGCTTAACACTTCGTAAGCTTCGGTAATTTCTTTAAATTTTTCTTCAGCACCCTTATCTTTATTCACATCAGGATGATATTTTCTAGCTAAACTTCTATATGCTTTTTTTATTGTGTCAGTACTTGCGTCTTTTTTAACGCCTAATATGTCGTAATAATTCTTCATCTTTTAATCCTATAATAATAAAAATTTTTGAGTAATATTAGCTAGTTAAGCTTAATAGAGTTTAACCACTTACTATCAACTCTTAAATTATACTTAAAGGAGTAAAAATGCAAAAATGTATATTAGTAATTACCGATGGTATCGGATTAAACGATAGATTAGAATACAATTCTTTTTATCATGCAAAAAAACCAAATTATGATTTTTTAAACCAAAATGCAAAATTTTCAAGACTTAAAACAAGTGGCAATGCAGTAGGTCTTCCAGATGGTCAAATGGGAAATAGTGAAGTAGGACATATGAGTATTGGAAGTGGTAGGGTTATTTATCAAAACCTAGTTAGAATTGATAACGCTATTAAGGATAAAAGCCTAGAAAATATTAGTATTTTAAAAGACTTTTTGAAAAAATATAAAAATATTCATATAATAGGTTTATATAGCGATGGTGGAGTGCATTCAAGTTATATTCACTTTAACGAAATTGCTAAAATTGCAAGCGTTAATAATAATATTTTTATGCACTTAATAAGTGACGGAAGAGATGTTAAACCAAATTCTTTTAAAGATTTTATAAAAAATAATCCAAGTTTTATAACTCCAAGCAGTATTTCAGGTAGATTTTATGCTATGGATAGGGATAATAACTTAGATAGAACAAATGAATATATAAATATGCTTTTTAGTAAAGCAAATAAAAGTGATTTAGAACAATACATAAACGATAATTATGAGAATAAAATTTATGATGAGTTTTTTAAGCCACTTAATCTTGGTTTTGATGGCATTGGTAAAGATGATGGAGTTATTATCATTAATTATAGAAGCGATAGAGCAAGGCAAATTGCAAGTGAGCTGAAAAATCGTTTGAGTAAAAATCAAGTTTTATGTATGTGTGAATATGATGAAAAACTTGACTTAGGCGTGATTTTTCCAAAAATTGATATTAAAAATACCTTAGCTGAAGTCTTAAGCAAAAATAATTTAAGGCAATTTCACACAGCAGAAACAGAAAAATATGCCCATGTTAGCTTTTTCTTTAATGGCGGGGTAGAGAAAGAATTTCTTAATGAAAAGCGTGTATTAATCCCAAGCCCAAAAGTAAAAAGCTATGATGAATTACCGCAAATGAGTGCTTATTTAGTTTGTGATGAAGTAATTAAGGCTATGAATGATGGTTTTGATTTTATCGTAGTTAATTTTGCAAATGGCGATATGGTAGGTCATACAGGAAATTATGAAGCTTGTATTAAAGCGGTTGAGTGCGTTGATGAATGCTTAGGCAAAATCATTAAAGCTTGTAAAGAAAATAATTATGCTATGCTACTAACTTCAGATCACGGAAACTGCGAAGATATGAAAGATTTAAATGGCAATATTTTAACCAATCATACAACTTATGATGTTGGTTGTTGGCTTTATAATTATCATAAAGATAGTAATTTAAAAGATGGCTCATTAGCAAATATTGCAGCTAGCGTGCTAAAAATACTAAATTTAAATAAGCCTAGCGAAATGGAAGAAGCTTTATTTTAAATCTTTATTCCTAGTTCAAATTCTTTAAAAAATTAATGGAATTTGAATTAGGATTTTAATAAATTTGAATATATTTTATTATTATCATTTTTTAATCATCATAAACTATATCCGATAAAACTGCATATTTTAACAATTCATTATAACTTGTTTTCATTTTAATTCTCCTTTTAATTTATTGAAATAATTTTGATAAACATCATTAGAACAACTACCTCTATTATTATCGTAATTACCTAATTTAAGATAATAATTATCAACAAATAACCTAGCAAAAGAATTAGAAATTCTATCAAAATCAGGATGCTCTGGGATTTTTAGTCCTCTAAAAGACATATATGATTTTGCGTAACTACAATCCACAAAATAACCATAAATATCATAATTTATTAGCTTATCTTTACTAAGTCTAGTTGGTAATTCTGAAGCTTCTTCTTCAAAACTTTTTTCATGATAATCTTCATATAATTGCACTTCTTTATCAACTATTAAATTTACGCTTTTAAAAAACTTTCCATCTATCGTATAGTTTTCTTTTTTAATTGTGCTTAATAATAAGGTATTTGGTTTTTTAAGTTCTGTTACTTCGTGCTTTGGGCTTTGTTGTAAATTAAAATAATTTACCAAAAATACACTATAAAAACTAATCATTAAAAATGAGAAAAAATAGAATATACCTTTAATAAATTTTTGATTTTGTCTCATTATAAATTCATAAATTGATTTAATAGGATAATACAATATAAAAGGGAAAATTATTTGAAAAAACAATATTGCTGCAACAGAATCATGGTTGCTAATTTCAACACTAAAATCTAAATAAAAAAATACAACATATAAAACTTTTATAAATCTAGGATAGAGCTTTAATCCTATAAAAAATGTAAGGGCAAAAAGCATAGGATAGGTAATAAACAATGGCACATAAATTATAGGAATTAAAATACTAATAATCCCACCAGCTAAATCGTGTAAATTATCTAAAAAATACGCTAGATATATTAAAAACTCATTCATATCTTACCTTTAAAAATAATTATTAAAATTATGTTACTTTTCGTAATAAATAATATTCAAAAATATTTTTTGATTTAATTTCAAATCCCTAATTCAAATTCTTTTAAAATATAGATAGCAAAAGTTTAATTAATATAATCACCAAAATCTCTTTTGCCAAAATCAAACATTTACTCTCCTTTTACTTAAAATCTTTTCAATTTTATTTTTTTGTTTTTCTATGTATTTTTCACCTAGTGGTTGTGCTTCTTCTCTATGTTCTATTTCGTAAGCTCCTTTGCTTATCGCAGAATGTTTTAATCTATATTCAGTGTATAAAAAATAAACTGATAAATCATCAATAAAAGGCAATGAAACTAGCTTGGTTTTAGTTTGATATATTGTGTAAGTTTTTAAGTTTTTACCATTTAGTAAAAACAATATTAAATAACTTGATAAAATATTTAATATTGCAAAAAACATAACTATAGGAAAGAAAATTATTCTAGCTACCCTATAATCTAATCTATAATTTAAGCTTTTATTTTCTATTTCTTTAGTATTGTAAGTATCTTTATCAAATATATGAGAATACGCTAAAGCAGGTCGCTTAGATTGCAATCTAAAAACTATATCGCTTTTATTTATCGTTTCGCTTACTTTTTTATAACTTTTAGCAATATCAAAAAGACCTTCTTTATCTACTGTATATGTTTCAAAATATATCTTTTCATTATCTACGCTAATATAAAAATCATTATTTTTAACAAATCTAAGCCTTTTAATATGATTGGTCTTTATGAATAAAAAAATAAAAAATATACCGACAATTATTGTAGCTTCGCCTCTTCCTCTTAATCTAATCTCAGTCATTTCTGTGTGAGAAGCTTCTGGTAGTTTATCTAACTTGTAAGCTATAAAACAAATTGTGCAAATTAATAATAAAAAAGTAACAATGTCATTAAACAACCTAATAAGCTCTAAGCTATATAAATAATCGTTTTTTATTTTATAATCTTTTAAATTATCTATATTCAAATTTATCCTTTGTTTTTAATAAGATTAATTATATGAAATAAAAATAAAAATTCATAAAATTATTAATATATGTTACTTTTTATAATAAATAATATTAAAAAATATTTTTTATTTAATTTCAAATTCATAATTCAAATTCTTGTAAAAGATAAAAAATAAAAAATTATAATAAGGTTAATTAGTGGTGTGAAATATTTTAAAATTTAAATTAGGATTTTAATATATTAATTTAGTCCTTAAATTTTGTAAATTCCTAAAATTATTTAAAACTACACATTCATTAGTTGCTTATGATTTTATATAAAATAAAAAAGGAAAAACTTTATTAATTTAAGTTTTTCCAAATTAATCAATCATCAGTTAAAGCAACTGCAGGGATTAGCTTACTAGCTTGTTTAGCAGGAAAATATCCAAAAAATAAGCCAACTAAAGTGCTACTTAAAAACCCTAACATAATAGCATCAAAATCAACTATCATTTTAATAGGAGCGTCAAGTAAATTAATACCATAAACAAGCATTAAAGCAATCATTACACCAATACTAGCAGCTACGCTACAAAGCACAACCGATTCAATCAAAAATCCCGTGCTAATATAAGATGGACTTGCTCCGATTGCAAGTTTTACCCCTATTTCTTTCGTTCGCTCTTTTACAACGACAAGCATAATATTCATAACGCCAATTCCACCAACAATCATAGCAATAAACGCAATGCCAAAAATCATTAAACTAAGTGTATTTGTAGTGCTTTCTATACTTTTTTTAATAGCGTCTTGATTAAAGGTCAAAATTGAATTAGCACCCTTTTTAATCTCTAAAATCTGTTTAATACTATTATCAGCTAATTCACTATTTACATCATCTTTAAGCAATACGACAATACGCCTAATATGTTTATTACCATCAAATTTATTGCTAATTGTGCTATTTGGAACATAAACTCTAATATCAAAACCATCTCGCTCATTTTTATCTTTTTTAAGAACTCCAATTACTCTTAATGGCTGACCTTTTAGATATATTATTTTATTTAATGGACTTTCTATTTTAAATAAAGTTTTAGCTAAATTCTCACTAATTACACATACATTCTTAGCGTCTTGTTCTTCTTGCTCGGTAAAAAATCTACCTTCTTTCATCTCCTTAGCACTAATTTGTAAAAAATTCGCAAAAACTCCTGTAGCATCAGTATCTACTTCGTTTTTTAAATAAGTAATATAAGCACCACTTAAACCACTCTCAACCCCAACTTCTTTTACAAAATCAAGCCTTTTAATAAGCTCTAAATCTTGGTATGTTAAATCCTTAATCCTACCTGCATTTCTATCTCCAAATCTTGAGCCTTTATGAACTATAATTGTATTTGTCCCAAGTGATTTTATCTCTTCTAAAATATCAGCTTTCCCACCATTTCCTAAAGCTATCGTTGAAATTACTGAAGCAGTAGCGATTATAAGCCCTAGCATAGTAAGAAATGACCTTAATTTATTTGTGATTAGATTATTTAATGCAAGTTTTACATTTTGAGAAAAAAAGCTAAAACTAGCTATAAATCTATCTTTAAAATTAGCTTTATTTAAATTATCTTCATTTAAATTGCTTGTTTTAAATTCTTTAACATTTTCATCACTAATGATAACTCCATCTTTCATTTTGATAATTCTAGTTGCGTATTTACATAAACTCTCATCGTGAGTTACTAGAATGACCCCAACTCCGTTTTCATTTAGCTCTTTTAGAATTTGCATAAGCTTTATTCCATTTGCACTATCAAGCGCTCCTGTTGGCTCATCTGCTAATATAAAATTTGCATCATTTATAAGTGCTCTTGCCACACTTACACGCTGTTGCTGACCACCACTTAAATGTGCTGCTTTTTTATGAGTATGTTCGCTAAGTTCTAATTTTTCTAATAATTTTTTAGCTTTTTGAATGCTAGTTTGTTTGTTTTTCTTAGCATATAAAGCTCCCATTATTACATTTTCTAATACACTTTGTAAGGGCATTAAATTGTATCTTTGAAATATAAAACCTAAATTATCTCTTCTAAAGGCTGATTTTTCTTCACTATTTAAAGAATACAAATTCTTATCATAAAATATATATTCTCCGCTACTTGGCTCATCAATTAAGCCTATCATATTAAGCAAGGTGCTTTTTCCTGAACCACTTTTGCCTAATAATATTACAAACTCGCCTTTTTTTATCTCAATATTTATATCTTTTAATACTTGAGTTGAGCCATAAAATTTATTTAGATTGCTTATCTTTATCATTAGTTATTACCACTTCATCATCATCATTTAAGCCACTTGTAATTTCTATATTAAAATTATCGCTCTTACCTAAGGTTATATATGCTTTTTTATAGCCTATCTCGCTATTATCTTTAATATTTACAAAATAGCCTTTATTGTCTTTATTAATATAATTAATAGGTAAAGTTAAAGCATTTACTACCTTATCAATTTCTATGGTATTTTGAACATCTATTCCTATTTTTAATTCAGGGTTATTATTTACAAAATATCTAGCATAATAATAAACAGCCCCACTTGAAGTAGCATTATCAATAACACTAACATCAGCACTATCAATACTATTTATGCTAGCTTCTTTAGTGCTAGCCCCATCACTTAATGGAGTATATGTGATTTTTTGCCCTACTTTTAATAAGCTAACATCATTTTGTGCTATTTGCATTCTTACTTCCATCTCATCTAAATTAGCTAATTTAATTAGTGTTGGTGAGCTTTGCTTTGAGTTAATTGTCTGACCTAAACTAGCATAAACACCTATTACGCTACCATCAATAGGAGCTTTTACTATTGTTTCATCTAAGCTTTCTTGCATAGTAGAAATATTTGCATTTGTTTGAATTATTTGAGCTTTTATTGAGCTAAGTTTTGCTTTTGCGTTGTAATAATTAGTTTTTGCGTTTAAATAATTTTCTTTAGAGCTAGCACCCTTACTTAATAACTTTTCTTGAGTTTGAAGTTTTACATATAATTCGTTTAAATATACTCTAGCTGCTTCTTCTTCATCATTTAAACTAATTAATTTACTTTTTTCTATAGCCAAATCATTCTTAGCTTTTTCATCATCTAAAATAGCAATAATATCGCCTTTTTTAAGCTTATCTCCTAGCTTTACACGAAATTCTTTAATCTCACCATTTGCTAAAGTTGCAACATTTACCAAAGAAGGAGAATAAGCCTTGCCTACTGCTTCAACATTAATTGATAAATCCATTCTTTTTGGTTTAATAATTCTAAAATTATTATTAGTTTCATCGTTGCTAAAATATGCAAAACTAAATATGCCTATAATTATTACTATCAAAATAGCTAGTATTTTTTTCATTTTATCCCTTCTTTAATTTATTTTTGCTAAAATCTCAATTTTTAAAATATTTATCAAAAAAGGTTAATAAATGGCAGAAAACGAAGAAGTTGTAGCACCAAAATCAAAAGGTTCTAGTTTGGTTTTAATTTTAGTAACCGTTTTATTACTTGTTGTATTAATCATAGGCGGTTTAGTTATATTTTTATTAATGGGAAGTGGCGATGAAGAAAAGGCTGATGAAAGTGTAAAAACCGAGCAAGTTGAGAAAAAACCTGCTAAGAAAAAGAACGAAATATCAGCTGATGTTGGTGTTATTTATCCATTAGATGGCTTTACCGTGAATTTAGTAAGTGATAGTGGGACTAAATATTTAAAATGCAAAATTGAATTAGAGCAAAATATAGAAACACTAACACCAGAACTTGATAAAAAAATACCTATTATTAAAGATAAAATAATAGAAACTCTAAGCTCAAAAAGTGTAGAAGAAATAAGCACAGGAAAAGGCAAAGAAAGATTAAAAGAAGAAATTATCAATAAAATTAATGAAGTATTAAATGATGGCTTTATCAAAAATATTTATTTTACTGATTTTGTGATTACTTGATGATTGGTTGTGATATTGTTGAGATTGCTAGAGTTGAGAAAATTCTAGCTAAATCTCAAATTAAATTCTTAAAAAAAATCCTTACCGAAAACGAATTAAAAACTCTAAGTTCTAATTCAAATTCTATTGCAGGTTATTACGCAGCAAAAGAAGCAGCTAGCAAAGCTTTAGGCTGTGGAATTAGTAAAGATTGCTCTTTTATGGATATAGAAATTATAAAAAATAATCAAAATAGACCTAGTATTTTATTTAGTGAAAAAATTTTTAATAAATTTGGAGTAAAATCAGCTCATCTTAGTATTAGCCACGATGCAGGGATTGCAATGGCTGTTGTTATGCTGGAGAAATAAATTGAAAAATTATCTTGAATTATTAAAATATAGTAAGACTTTTAAAATTCTTATCCTAGTTCAATTCATAACTTATTTTGGGGCTTGGTTTTCACAAATTGGTGTTTATACTATGCTAATTGAATTTGATTTTAGCAAGTTTAGTTGGAATATTTTAGGCTCTGAAATAAATCACGAAAGTATGAAAAAATGGGCTATATCTTTTTCTGCTGTATTTGCATTTTTGCCTACTATTTTAATGGCACCAATTAGTGGAATTATAATTGATAGTTTTAAGTCTAAAAAACTTTTATTATTATCAATTATCATTGAATTGTTTTCAGTATTTTTACTAATTTTTATAAAAGACGCTAGTTATATTTTTATACTATTTTTACTAATTTTTATAAGACTTGCGGTTGCAAGTTTATATTTTCAAACTGAAATGAGTTTATTGCCACATATTTTTGATAAAGACAGATTAAAGCTAGCAAATGAGTTATTTTCAGTAGTTTGGGCTATTTCATACACTACAGGAATGGCAGTTGCTGGTATGTTTATACATTATTTTGGAGTTTATAATGCCTTTTTGCTTGATTGTTTTTTATTTTTAGTTGGAATTACATTATTATTTTTTATAAAAATAGAAGTAAAAAATGAAAAATTTTATTTCAAAAATATCACAAAAATGGCTAAAGAAGGTTTGTTTTATTTACTAGGAAATAAAAAAATATTACATTTAATATTATTACACGCCTTTATAGGATTTACAGCTTATGATGCTTTGATTAATTTTTTAGCTGGATATGATTATTTAAATAAAGTATATTTTCTAAAAGAAATTCTAAGCACAGGTTTAATAATTGGACTTAGTAATGCAATTAGAGCTTTATCTTTAGTGGTTGGACCTTTAATTTTAAGTAAAGTCGTAAATCACAAAAGATTATTCTATTTTTTTATTTTACAAGGCTTAGGGATTATTACTTGGGCTTTACTTCAATTTAATTTCTGGGTATCTTTTATAGGTTTAATATTTGCTGGATTTTTTACTAGCACGATATGGTCTTATACTTATACAGCAATTCAAAACAATTGCGATAAAGAATATTATGGCAGAGTGATTGCTTATGTTGATATGATTTATATGAGCTTTTCATTAGCAATTACTTTACTAACTGGTTGGTTATTTGATAATAAAGTTGGCACTTTTTATATTACAATATTAATTGGAAGTTGCTTTATAATAGGTGCTTTTTATTGGTTATTTTATATAAGGAATTATGGATGCGAAAAGTAATTTTAATAGGTGCTAGCACAGGTGGTCCTAGTCAGATTAAGTATTTAATTCAAGATTTAAAACTTGTAAATACAACAATAGTTATTGCTCAACATATGCAAGCAAATTTTTTACCAAGTTACGCACATCAACTTGATAAAGAATGTTTAAGTGAAGTTGTGCTATTAGAAAATACTTGCTTTTTAGATGATAAAAAAATATATATTTGTCAATACAATACGGAGTTATTTTCAAATCTAAGGGCTAATTTTAATAATGGAGTTTTTCCATTTTGTCCTAATGTAGATTTATTGTTTAATAGTGCTTCAAAACTTACAAAAGACTATGAAATACTAGCAATATTATTAACAGGGATTGGAGATGATGGTGCTAAAGGTTTATTTGAACTATACAAAAAAGGCGCTAAGTGTATAGGCGAGAGTGAAAAATCTTGCATAGTTTATGGAATGCCAAAAAGAGCTTATGAATTAAATAATAATCTTTTACAACTTGACATTGAAGATATAAAAAAAGAAATTGTAAATTTCATTCAAAGGTAGGTTTTATGTTTAGTTTTTTATCAAATAAAAAAGATATAGAAAATCAACAAAAAGAAGAGTTTAAATTCCACGACGATAATTATAAATTTGATATGCTTTTATTAAAAATTAGACAAGTTTGTGGAATTGATTTAGAAGTTAAAAAAACAACAATAAGACCAAAATTAATCAAATTTTGCACTAATAATAATTTAAGCTCTTTTTCTCAATTAACTAATAAAATGGATTTAAACCTTCCTATTAGACAAGAATTATTTGACTTAATAACGGTTTGTGAAACTTATTTTTATAGAGAACTAAAACAACTTAATGAATTAATTTATATCTTAAGAGCAGAACCTAGCAAAAGAAGAATTTTATGCGCTCCAAGTTCAAGTGGAGAAGAAGTATATTCAATACTAATGCTAGCAAATGAAGCAGGGATTACTAATCTTTCAATCTTAGGAATAGATATAAATGCTGAAATTATTCAAAAAGCAAGAGCTAGAAGATATTCAAAACGCTCATTATATAATCTAAATGATAATCTAATCAAAAAATACTTTGACCAAGACAATGATGAATATGTGATAAAAAGCCAATATTTTTCTAATGCTAAGTTTGAAGTTGTGAATGTATTTGATAAGAAATTTTTAGAATTAGGTAAATTTGATGTGATACTTTCAAGAAATATGATGATTTATTTTAATGAAGAATACAAATACCGCTTGGTTGATAATTTTGTCAAAAATCTCAATGATGGCGGAATGTTTTTCGCTGGACATGCTGATTTAGTTCCAAGTCATAATGAATTAAAAAAAGTATATGCAAATACTTGTACTTACTATGTAAAAGAATAATTAGAAATTAAATTCCTAATTATTCACGCCATAAAGTTAATTTCTCTCCTTTAAAGCCACTGCATTTATATAATTTAGTAGCTTCATCTTTACCTTTTAGCTTTAATTCATCAACTAATTCTAATTCATATATACTAGCGTCTTTTAAGGCTGCTAAAGTGTTATGAGAGATTAAGATATTTGCCTTATAGTTTTTACAAGAGCTTTCTACCCTACTTGCCGTATTTACCCCATCTCCTATGCAAGTATAATCACTTCTTGAAAGGCTTCCCATCTCCCCTACAATACATTCACCTGTGTTAATTCCTATACCTATATTTATATAAGGAAGTCCTTTTTTGCCCCAATCTTCGTTTAAAAGCTTTAAGGCTTTTATTTGCTCAATTGCAGCTTGTAAAGCACAATCAGCGTGATTTTCTAAATCATTTGGAGCATTAAAATACGCCATAACAGCATCACCTATATATTTATCAACCGTTCCATTGTATTTAAAAATAATATCACTCATAGGGGTCATATATTTATTTAAGAAATTAACCAAATCAGAAGCATCCATATTCTCACTAATCGTAGTAAAATCTCTAATATCACTAAAAAATACTGATATTTCTCTTTTGCTTGTGCTAAATACATTGCTATCTGTATTAATCAATTGCTCTGCTACTCTTTTTGAAACCTTTTTTTCTAGCTTAGCTTTTATAAATTCTTTTTGTCTGCTTTCTAAAAAGAAGTTAATTAATATCCCAATTACTCCCATAATAGCTAAAACCAAAATAAGTTCAAATGTATGAAGTAAATACTTCTTGCTAATTATAAAATAATAATGCCCTAAAATAATAGTTGCTAAAAGTATTAAATGCCATAAAACTTGTAAAATTATGCTTTTAAAATACATAAAAGAAACACTAAGAGCAATTATTATTAGTAAAGAAATTAAAAGTATTTCAGATGAATATTTTGGGGTTGTTAGGTATTCATCATTTAATAAATTATCTATAGCATTTGCGTGGATTTCAACACCTGGTAAGTTTTCATCTAATGGATTGCTTCTAATATCATTAAGCCCTACAACGCTAGTTCCAATTAAAACTATTTTATCTTTAAAGAACTCTTTACTAATAGTCCCATCTAAAACATCAATAGCGCTAATATAATCATAATGCGGAGATTTTCCTTTAAAATATAAACCAAGCAATGCATGAGCATTTACTACAAAGCTATCCTTATCTCCTAATACTAAATGTATATCTTTAAAATTATCTCCAATTGCTTTAATATCATCAATTCCTAGATATTTTGCATACATTGCAAGACTAAGACTTGGTAAGAGTTGTTTAAACTCACCATCATCATAATAAATCATCATAAAGGCATTTCTGATTACATTATCTAAATGTGAATATGAATTAACAAATCCATTTGCATAAGCATTATCACTTAATTCTTCTATACTTGCTGTAATATTTTTGCCATGTTCAAGCAATGAATAATCAATATTATCTTCAGCTATGCTTTGATTACTTAATGGGGCTAATTTTTTTTCCGTATCGTTTATATAAGAGCCTAAGTTTATAGCATAGGCTAAAATACTATTTGTCTTTGAAAGTGCCATAGCAAAAGCTTTATCAGTATCTTGAGTGCGTTGGCAAAAATGATATTTTGGAATGTTTAAAGAATTAAACTCCATATCATTCATCTTTTTAGTAATTTCTCCACGCTTATCGCTTTCTGCAAAATAAATATCAAATCCTACCACACTAGCAGAATTTAATTTATACACCAAACAAGCAAGAATATCTCTATCCCAAGGCCATTGCCCAAGACTAGCTAAGCTTTTTTCATCAATATCAACTATAGCAATTCTACTATCACCTTTAATATTATGATTAAAATAAGCATTAATTCTAAAAAACATATCGTGAGTTAAATTATCTAGCCTTGTGATGATACCTACTTCTTTTATAGTTATAAAAAATGAAAAAACAATCATTAAAATTGATAAAACTATAAAAGAATAAAATTTCTTAAACTTACTTAAATGTCTAATCAATTCTTAGCCTTTAATTTAATATAAATTTGAAGAATATCAATTGCAGCTGGAGTAATTCCACTAATTCTACTTGCATCAAACAAATTATCAGGCTTATTTTTTTCAAGTTTTTCTACGACTTCATTACTAAGCCCACTAATTCCACGATAAGTAAAATCATTTGGAATTTTAATCTTAATCAAATTCGCTTGATTTTGAATACTTTCATCTTGTAATTTTACATAATGATAATATTTTGCATCAAGTAAAATTTCATCTAAAACAAAATCATTTAAATTAGCCAAACTTGGTGCTAAAGAAAGCATTTTTTCCTTTGTTATCGTGCTACGAGCTATGATTTTTTGAAGAGTTGTTGGTTGAGAAATCGGCTCTTCATTAATACTTGCTAATAATTCATTAAAAGAATTTGAAGGAACAACCCTGCTTTCACATAAAAACTCTAAACCTTTTTTAATATCATTTATTTGATTTTCATAGTATTTAAAGCTATTTTCATCTCTTAAACCACACTCATAAGCGTATTTATTAAGCCTTGTGATTGCATTGCTTTCACGAAGTAATAATCTAAACTCAGCCCTACTTGTAAACATTCTATAAGGCTCTTTTGTGCCTTTTGTAACTAAATCATCAATTAAAACACCAATATATCCTTCATCACGGCGTAACACAAGCCCATCTTTATTATCAATTGCCAAACTTGCATTTATAGCTGCCATAAGCCCTTGAGCTGCTGCTTCTTCATAACCAGTTGTCCCATTTACTTGACCTGCTAGATAGAAGTTTTTAATAATTTTACTTTCTAAAGTATGAAACAAATCAAGCGGGTCAAAATAATCATATTCTATTGCATAGCCGTGTCTTGTGATTTTAGCATTTTCAAAGCCTTTAACCGAGCGTATCATTGAATGTTGAACTTCAAATGGTAAAGAAGTTGAAAAACCATTTATATAATATTCTGTAGCTTCTTTTGTCTGTGGCTCAATAAATAAATGATGACTTTCTTTATCCGCAAAACGATTGATTTTATCTTCTATACTAGGACAATATCTAGGGCCAACTCCTTTAATTTGTCCTGTAAACATAGGAGCTTTATCAAAATTTGAACGGATAATATCATGGGTTGTTGTATTTGTATGCGCTATATAGCAAGGAAGTTGCGGCAATGTATGAGAAGTAAATTCTAAGCTAAATCCTTTAGTATTTAAATCGCTTTCTTGAGTTTCTAATACGCTAAAATCAATACTGCTTGCTGCAATTCTAGGACAAGTTCCAGTTTTAAGTCTTCCACGATTAAGCCCTAAAGCAGCTAAATTATCGCCTAACTCACTAGCACTAAGCTCTCCTACACGACCACTTTTTATCTTGCTTAAACCTACATGAATTAAACCATTTAAAAATGTCCCACTGCATAAAATTATTTTCTTAGCTTCATAAGTTTTATTAAGCTCTGTTTTTACTCCATAAGCTTCATTATCTTTTACTAAAAGCTCTGTAACCATTTCTTGAGAAATGTCTAAATTAGGCATATTTAATAATATATTTTTAGCATTTTTATTGTATTCATCCATATCTATTTGAGCTCTAGTTCCACGAACAGCTGCACCTTTACTCTCATTTAAAGTCTTGTAATTAATCGCACTTAAATCAGTAATCTTTGGCATAATTCCGCCAAGTGCGGCTATTTCTTTTACTAAATGCCCTTTTGCAAGTCCGCCTATTGCAGGATTGCAAGAAGTTGCTCCAATTCTATCGTTTAAAATCGTAAGAAGTAGTGTTTTTTTACCCATTTTAGCACTTGCGTGTGCTGCTTCAACACCAGCATGACCAGCACCAATTACTATAATATCATACATCATTAATCCTTTTTTTTATAATACACTAAGCTTATTGTAAAGGATAAAAATGTTTAATGGTTTAATAAGAGAATGTGGCTTTATAAAAAACTATTCAAATAATGAATTAAGATTAATTTCAAAACTAAAACCAAACATAGGAGATAGTGTAGCAACTAATGGAGCTTGTCTTAGTGTGATAAAAACTCATAATGACGGCTTTAGTCTAAATCTTAGTAGTGAAACTCAAAAAATAATCAAACCTTTTAAAGTAGGTGAAAAAGTGCATACTGAATTAGCAATGCAAGTAGGAGATAGGATTGATGGGCATATTTTAAGTGGGCATATTGATGGGCTTGGTAAAATCATTAAGATAAATAAGCTTACTAGTGGGATAGATTTTTATATAAGTCTTGATGAAAAATTAATGCCTTTTGTGTGTAATAAAGGTAGCATCGCAATTGATGGAGTAAGCCTTACTATCAATGAAGTTTTAAACAATTCTATAAGACTTACAATAATTGATATTACTTTAAAAGATACTTTATTTAATTCATATAAAATCAATGATTTAGTAAATGTAGAAACTGATATTTTGGCAAGATATGTTCATAGAATGCTAAATTATAAAAATAACTCACTTACTTGGGATGATATTGATAGAATTAGTGCTATTTATTAGGAGTTTTTATGAATGAAGAAATTATGTTAAGAGCTTTAGTGCAAAAAGCACAAGAGATGGATGATGAGTATTTGGCAAATGAAAAATTAGTAAAAATGCTTATTAAAAAACAAGTATCATTTGATAATTACGATAAAATAAACGAGTTTTTAAACTTTATAAAAGACGCTAAAACAAACGCTCAAAAAAGCAAATAAAAAATAATTAAGATATTTAATAATAAATGAATTATTAAATATCTAATTTAAATTCCACGCAAAAGCTCTTAGGCTCGTTGCAATAGTATATGTTTGCATCGTGAGCGTTGCAGATTTGTTTGCATAATGCTAAGCCTAAGCCATTGCCTTTTAGCTTAGTTGTATTGAATGCTTCAAAAAGATTAGTAAGATTTGCTATCTTTTCGCCACTATCAAAAACACTAATTTTATATATATTATTTATAATTTCTCCTTTGACTTTGATAGTGCCATTTTCTTCACAAGCATCAATTGCGTTATAAATTAAATTGCTTAAAACTAAGCTTATTAAAGACTTATCAGCACTAATTGTAAATGGAGCAAAAGTGCATTCACTTAGAATTATCTCATCACTATTATTATAGGTATTAAAGACATTTTGGCATTCGTTTTCAAATTCTTGCAAATTAAACTCATATTTATTTAGCTTAAACCCACGAGTAAAAAGCAAAGTGCTCTCAATTATTCTCTCAACCCTTTTAATCGCATCTTGCATTTGCATTACAATATGTTTATTTTTAAGCTCAACTTTACTAAAAAGCACCCCTGCTAAAAGCGAAACAGAGCCTATTGGATTTCTAATCTCGTGAGCTAAATTAGCCGCTACTTGACCCATAGAAACAAGCCTTTCATCTCGCTTTTCTTTAGTAATATTTGTAGCCATTATTAGGTGCTTATCAGCGTATTTTATAGATTTGATTTGATAAAAATTGTTTAAAAATTCTAATTCATAATGCTCTTTATTAAGGTCAATTTGCCTAAATAATTCATCACTTGCTAATTTGTTTTTCACTACTAGATTTTGATTTTCATCCAAAACCCAAATAGCACTTGGTAAAATCTCAATGATTTCATTTATCATTAGCATTAAACTATCATAAGAAGTCTTTAAAGCCTTGTATTCATTCTCTACTACATAAGTTTGCTCAATTAACGCCTTTAGCCCATCAGCAAAACTCTGCTTATCTGATAAATCTAAGCTATCTAAAATATTTTTATTCATAAATGTCCTTTAAATTTTTAATTATCTTAGCAGTTTTTATAAAAACAAAAAAATTTAAAATTAGAATTTATATAGTATTTCACATTATAGAATATCTTTAAAAAGAGAAAATAGTAGCAATTATGGAAAAATAAATTATATTTTTTGATTTTAGCCATTAAGGCTAAAATCTAATTATTCTCCTAATAAATCCTTATTAAGTCTTGCGGCAAAGCCTGTTGCTTTGTGGTTTTTGTATTCTTTAATGATTTCGCCGTTTTCATCTAGGATAAAGCACGAGCGAATAAGCCCTTCGTATTCTTTACCATAATTTTTCTTAATCCCCCAAGCACCAAATAGCTTAGCCACTTCTTTAAATTCATCGCTTAATAAAATCTGATTTAAGCCGTATTCAGCTTTAAATTTCGCTAGTTTTTCACACTTATCAGGACTAATTCCAATCAGCACATATCCTGCATTAAGCAATTTATCAAAACTCTCACTTAATTCACAATTTTGCTTGGTACAACCTGGAGTGTAAGCTTTTGGATAGAAAAACACTATCACCTTTTTACCGCGAAAATCACTTAGATTAATCGCTACTTCATCTTGATTTAATAAAGTAAATTCCATATTTAATCCTTTAAAACTTCTTTTATAATATTTGCTAAGCATTCTAATTGATTAGGTAAAACGCTCCTTAAATCAATTATTATGCTATCTTTATCATAATTAGCCACTACGCCTTTATTTAAAAGTTCGTTTATCTTGCTTTTATTAGCCTTAATTTTTAAGGCATAGCCGCTTAGTAATTTTTCAGGCATTGAGCCACCCCCTACTAGGCTTTTGCTCTCTATAATTTCGCCAAAATTTATTAGCTCTTGCAAGGTTTTTGCTTTGTTTAAGACTTGAGATTTTGTATCATTTAATAAAGCTAGGCTTGGTAGATTTGCATAGTCTTTATTTAAATAATTTTTAACAGCTTTTGTAAGTATTAATAAGCTAGTTTTATTTAGCCTAAACATTCTTAAAAGCTGATTTTTGCGTAATTTTTCAATTAGTTCTTTTTTACCTAAAATAATTCCTGCTTGAGTGCTAGAAAACAATTTATCCCCACTAAATGAAACCAAGCTAATACCTTTAGATATTAGGTTTTTTACACTAGGTTCATCCCTTAAACTATCATTTATTAAATCCACATAGCCACTACCTAAATCATAATAAAATATTTTTTCATTTTTACAAGCTAAATCATTTAGGCTAATCGCATCTACTTCTTGACTAAATCCACCGATATAAAAGTTTGATTTATGAGTTTTTAAAATCATTTTTGCATTGTTTAATTCAGCTTCATAATCGCTCATCTTAGTCTTATTAGTAGTTCCTACTTCAATAAGCCTTGCTCCACTTTCACGCATCACATCGCTTACTCTAAATCCCCCACCAATTTCTACTAGCTCGGCTCTACTTGTAATTACACCTTCGTTTTTACCTAAAGTATTTAATACTAAAAATACAGCAGCAGCGTTATTATTTACCACAAGTGCATCTTCGCAACCAAAAAGCATTTTTAAATAAAATATGAGATTTTCATCTCTTTTACCCCTTGCATTGCTTTCTAAATCAAATTCTAAATTAATATTATTAGTATGAAAAGCCTTTAATTCATCATAATCACTCTCGCTCATTAAAGCGCGACCAAGATTTGTATGAAGCACCACACCAGTAGCATTTATCAATGCTCTTGGCTCTTTTAATAGCCTTTTATTAATTCTTTCATTAAGCTCTTTGAGTATCATCTCGTAACTTTGCTCTTTATTAGTAGCTCTTAGTTCATTTATTAATTCTTTAGCCAAAAAGCTAACTAAAAAACTAGGTTTATCATTAAAGGCATTAATTAATTTTGATATTTGTGGTAGCATTTTAAAATCCTTAAATATTTTTTAAAATACTAGCAAGGAAAGGTAAAAATGAAAGAATTTGCATATTTAAAAAAGGCTGATTTTATAGATGATTTAGGCAAAAATATAGCCGTTATAAATAGCCCTACTAGTGAGAAATTTCTAATAGCAAATGATAAGGCTTTAAATGCTTTAATTTATGCTCCTGAAATTGATTTTTATATAAAAAACTCAAGTGCTTTTAATAATGAAAAATTAGAAAAATTATATGAAGCAAGAGCTATTAATTATGATTATTCAAGTGAGATTAATTTATATGCGAATATTGATAAAAGAATTTGCATATTATTTGATGATAAAGATTTAAAAAACAAATTAATAGATAATGGTTATAAGGCTGTTTGCGTTAGTGAATTTGAGTTTGTTTATGGTGGGATTGGCTCACTTGTAGTAGTTACTAAAGAAGGCGAATTAGATTGTGATTTAGCTATTTCACAAACAAAACTAAACAATCACGCAGTATTAATAAATCATGAAAATATATTGCAAGATTTAAATTCTTTAACGGGTAAAATTAGCTTTACAAGAAAGATTGAGTTTAATTCAAGTTTATGCCAATTAGACGGGCGTAGGAGTGAGCATTGTGGTTGGTGCGTTGAGGCCTGTCCTAGCGTGGCTTTAAGCACTGATGATAAAAAAATCATAATAAGCGAAATTGATTGTATTAATTGTGCAAAATGCGTAAGCGTATGTCCTACTAATGCACTTGAGTTTTGTGAGTTTAATAAAGATTGCATAAAAGAAATTAGCAAAATCTATGAAAACGAGCAAATAATAATAACTCAAAATTATGATAATGATTTTAATATAAAGCACTTTTTACCATTTAATATACCTTTTGATTTATTAGATGAGTTAATACTTTTACATTTAATAAACACAAGTGGTAAAAGCATTGCGATAGTTGGAGATATTAGCGAATTTTTAGCCGAAAAAATCAACTTAGTAAATGATATTTGCAAGGCAATCACAGGAAAAATAGCTATATATGTAAATGCAAATTTAGATGAAATTCCAAATGAATTGATAAAAGAATTTAAATCAAGCGAAAGTAATTTTAGACTAAATAAAAGAGAGCTTTTTGGCTTAAAAATCTCTTCTATGTTAAATAATTTAGATAAAGGCGTAATCACTGCTAAAAATTATGCAAAAATTAGCATAAATGAAAGCACTTGCACCCTTTGTGCTTCTTGTGCTGGGGCTTGTAATACGAACGCAATTTTAGCTGATAGTAAAGAAAACGCTATTAAATTTAACGCATCATTATGCACAAGTTGTGGATATTGTATAAATTCTTGTGCTGAAAAAGATACTATTTTTATACAAAATGATATTTTAGAACTAAATCCGATTAGCTTTACTCATAAAACTTTAGCTAAAGATGAATTATTTGCTTGTATTGAGTGTGGTAAAGAATTTGCTACTAAAAAATCAATTGATAAAATAGCTGGTATTTTAGGGGCTGCTTTTAGCTCTGATGTTACGAAAAAATACTCGCTTTATTGCTGTGCTGATTGCAAGGCTAAGATAATGATGCTAAAACAAGCTCAAGTTTTTGATGATACAAATAGTTTTTTTGCACCACTTGAAGAAAAATTAAATAAATTTTTGAAAGGTTAAAATGAACGAAGAATTAAATATAACTAGGTCATATTTTTACGAATTTTGTGCTAGAGCAATTAGTTTTATGAATAATGATGATTTTAATACTTTAAGAGAACAAGCTAAGTTTTTTTATGATAATTTAGATGATTTAAAAGATGATTTTAAAGTAATTTTAGATACTGATTATGCAGCTTATAAAGATGAGCAAAATGCTGTTTTTTATGATTTTTCTTATGTAAATGTGCCTACTGATGCTAGTTTTTATGATGAAGGGCGTGATAATGGCAAAATGAGAATAATTGCAACAGGAATTTTAAAAAGAGCTAATTTAATCAAAAACACAAATCTTAGCGATAATGAAGATAGTATGAATTTTTTATTTTATCTAGGTAGTGTTTTATGCAAAAATAATGATGAATTATGTCAGGAGCTATTTTCAAGAATTATTAATGAAGTTGTAGATGAGTTTTGTGAAAAACTACAAACTCATAAAAACTCAAAAATATTTACTCATATTGCAAATATAATATCTTATTTAATACAAATTGAAAGGGCATTTTATAGTGTAAATGCACCTGCTAAAAAAGAATCGGTTGCAGACAAAGCATTGCAAAGAATACCTTATGAACCAAGACTTCCAACCGAGTTTTCAAAAATCAATATGAGTGAGCTAACTAGCTTTAAAGAAAATATAGAATAAGTTTTATAAAGGAATAAAATGAAGATAATGTTTGTATGTTTAGGCAATATTTGTCGCTCTCCTATGGCTGAGTTTATTATGAAAGACTTATGCAAAAATAAAGAATTTAAAATAACAAGTTCAGGAACAGCAGGTTATCACGATGGAGAAGATATGCATATAGGCACGAAAAAACTTTTAAAAAATAAAAATATTGAATGTGATAATTTCGTATCAAAAAAACTCACAAAAAAATTATGCCAAGAATATGATTTAATACTTACTATGGACGAGAGTAATTATAAAGATGTTTTAAATAATTTTTATGAGTTTAAAGACAAAGTAAAACCAATATGTTCTTATTGTGATTTAGGATATAAAAATGTGCCTGACCCTTGGTATACAAATAATTTTGATGAAGTTTATATGATTTTAAATAATGCTTGCAAAAATATCCTAAAAGAAATTGAAAATAATAAGATTTAGCTAAAAACTAAATCTTATCTAAATATCTGAAATGTAAAAAACTCTGATTTGTATTCATCATTCATTTTCTCATATTGTGATATAGCTGATTCATAATTTTTTGCTTCGTGATAAAGTAAAGCTAAAGCTAATCTTGATTCAAGATTGCTTGGATTTTTTACACGAGATAGCTCAAGTAAGGCTATAGCTGAATTATTATGCCCTGCTCCAATAGCTGCAACACTAGCTAAAAATAAAATATCAGAATCTTCAATATGATAATCATCAATCAAACTATTATAAATTGCAAAACTCTCTTCAAATTCATTAGCATAAATATCTATATAAGCAAGTGCTTTTAAAGCTCCTATGTCTTCATTAGTTTTTAAATATTGCTTTAATTTTTCTCTTTCTTGTTGTAAAAGACCTGAAATCTGCATTAATTTTACATAGTTATACCCTACTATTTTAGCACCACCAAATAATGAGCGATAATCTAATTTTTTGTTAAGAAAATACATTTGAACATCTTTAGCATAGGCTTTTACATCTTTTTTATTGTTTTTTAAAGAAAAATATAAAATATTTGCGATTATGTCATTATCACTTAAGTCTATTAAAACTTTTGATTTATCTATCATCTTATCGTAATCATTTTGCATATAAAATCCAAGAATTTCTAAACTAATATTACTAATATTATTTGTATTAGTTTGGTTCAAAAAACCTTGCATATTTACATAATCTTTTTTCTTAATTGAAAGCAATGCTAAATAATAATTTCTATCTTTTTCATCTTCAACATAATTTAAATTATATTGTAAATCTTGCTCTAATTTCGTAGTATCATCATATAACAAATCCGAACAAAATAAAGCATAAATTCCTGCTCTTAAATCCTTAGGGTCTAAATGATAACTAGCTAAAAAGTGTTTTTTTGCTAAATCATATTTGCCTAAGAGTGCATATGCTAAACCTAAATCATATTGCAAAATACTATGCTGCGGATAAAGTTTTACTAATTCTTCTAATAACTCACTAGCACTCTTTATATCATAACTAAAAGCATAATTTAAAGCTTTTGTAATTTGTATATTTATCTTTGATAAAGTTTGACTATTTTTAAGATAATTTGAGCTTTTATCTAAATCATCTAAGTAAATATTAACATTTGCCTTATTTATCATTTTAGTCGCACTTGTCGCATCAAATACTTTAAAAGGCGAAAAATAAAATATCAAATCATATTTTTGTTGCTTTGAATCTATAAAGGTTTTTTCATAAGTATGTTGAGCGTAATTTATATCAAATATCCTATCATCTATGGTTGTTTTGACATTATAGCTTGACTTAAGCCACTCTAAATCATTTTTTTCTAATTCTTTTAAAAACCTTGAAGCTTCTTGATATTCTGCTAATTTTATATCAACTAAAGCTAAAGCTAATTTTGTCTCTTTTGGTTTTATTCTTTTTTCAAGTGCATTTTTTAAATAAAATCTTGCTTTGTTATATTCAGCATTTCTTGCATAAAGTAATCCTAAAGATAAATTTTTATCATAAGAATCTTGTAAATTAATCTCTCTTATAGAATCAGAACTTTTATTAAATGAGCTTAATATTTTTGCTCTTAAATATCTTGCGTCGTTTTGATAAAGTGGATGGATTTGTTTATTTAATGCTTGTAAAGCTTCAGGATAAAATCCTTTATAAAAATTCACTAAACCTAAGTAATAATAATAAAGGCTTGAGTTTTTTTCATTACTTAAATAAGAATATGCTAAATCTATATAATATTTAAATTCTTTATCTTTTTGTAATTTTAAAGCACAAACAGCAGCATTTAAAGCAGCCACCGTGTTATTTTCATTATTTTCCAAAGCCTTTTGAAAACTCTCTAAAGCTCCTTTATAGTTTGCTTGTTTCATTCTTGAAACTCCTAAATTATAATGCGAAAAACTCTCATTATATTTAGCTATATTTTCATATATTTTTAAAGCTTCACTTTTGTTTCCACTCTCATATAAAGCATTGGCTTTTGCCACCATTAAATCTAATTTTTGGCTTTTAAATTGTTGAATGCTTATTTTTGGTTCTATTAGCTCATTTTGCTCAACTTTAATTTCTTTTGACTTATCTTGAGTAAAAATTAAAAAAAGTAAAACTACTAATAAAATAATAATAAGTAAAGAAAGTCCAGCAATTAAAATTATACTTTTTTTGCTGAACTTACTTTGTTTTACTGGAAGAGTATTTCCTTCTTCAATAACAATTACTTGTTCTTCTGCCATACTTTATCTTACATATATTTTTGTAATACTTCAGGTATTGCTATTGTGCCATCTTCTCTTTGATAATTTTCCATAATAGCTACTAAAGTCCTACCTACTGCAAGGCTTGAACCATTTAGTGTATGAGCTAATTTGTTTTTACCATTTTCATCTTTATATCTTATTTTTGCGCGTCTTGCTTGAAAATCATAGCAATTACTAACAGAGCTAATTTCACGATATTTATTTTGTGCTGGTAGCCACACTTCTAAATCAACGGTTTTTCCTGCACTAAAGCCCAAATCCCCACTACAAAGCATTAAATGTCTATGAGCTAAACCTAAGCTTGTTAATAAATCACTTGCACAACTAAGCATATCTTCAAATACTTTATCGCTATCTTCTTGAGTGCTAATGCTTACAAGTTCAACTTTTCCGAATTGGTGTTGGCGGATAATTCCTTTTGTATCACGCCCTGCACTTCCTGCTTCTTTTCTAAAACAAGGTGAATAGCAAGTCATTTTGATAGGCAATTCATTTAAAGCTATAATTTCATCATTATATAGATTTGTTACACTAACTTCACTTGTAGGGATTAAATATAATTCTTCGCCATCAATTTTGAATAAATCATCTTTAAATTTAGGTAATTGTCCTGTGCCAAACATAGTATTAGCATTTACAATATAAGGAGTATTTACAAACTCAAATCCTCTTGAGCGGTTAAAATCTATCATATAATTATATAATGCTCTTTCAAGTCTTGCACCTTCACCGCGTAAAGCTACAAAACGACTTTTAGCAACTTTTACACCACGCTCAAAATCAAGCCAACCAAGTGCCACACCTAAATCATGATGGTCTTTTGGAGTGAAATTAAATGTTGGTGGAGTTAATACCTTTTTAATCTCTACATTTTCTTCTTCATCATTTCCAATAGGCACACAATCAGCTATTAAATTTGGAATACAAGCTGCAATTTCATTTAATTTAGCTTCACTTACGCTTACTTTTTCGTTTAATTCAGCTATTTTTTTCTTATTTTCATCTAAAGACTTTTTAAGCTCACTTATATCTTCTCCTGATTTTGCTTTAAGTCCCATTTCTTTTGAGAATTTGTTTTGAAAACTTTGAGCATTTTCTAATTCTATTTTTAACGCTTTTGTATCATTGTAGCTATCTAATAAACTTTTTAAAACTCCATCATCTACTTTTTTTGCTTTTAATTTTTGATTAAAAACTTCATAATTTTCTTCAATTTTTCTTAAATCTATCATAATTTCTCCTTATAAACTTAAAGCTTTATAAACTTGTTGCATTTTATTTTGCACTAATATACTAGCTTTTTTTGCACCATCGTTTAATATATCAGCAATTTCTTTACCTTGCAATAATCTTTCATACTCACTTCTAGCCTTGTCAAAATACTCCCAAATAACATCACATAAATACAATTTAAAATGTCCGTATCCTTCTCCACCTTTTTCATACCTTGCACGAAGACTTGCTAAATCATTTTCATCTAAAAATAATTCAGCAATTTTATATATATTACAATTTTTCCAATCCTTAGGCTCTTCAATAGGAGTGCTATCGCTTACTATTTTATTTACTTGTTTTTTAAGTTGTTTATAACTTGTGAAAATATCAATAGTATTGCCATAACTTTTACTCATTTTAGCACCATCTGTGCCTACTATTGTTTGAGTATTTTCATCAACTAATGCTTCAGGGATAGTAAATACATTTCCAAATTCATTATTAAATTTAATTGCAATATCTCTTGTAATTTCTAGGTGTTGAATTTGGTCTTTTCCAACAGGAACTAATGGTGCATCAAACAATAAAATATCAGCCGCCATTAAAACAGGATATGAAAATAAGCCGTGATTTGCACTAAGACCTTTTGCTATTTTATCCTTATATGAATGTGCTCTTTCAAGTAATCCCATAGGAGTAAATTGCGATAGTATCCAATAAAGTTCTAAGACTTCTTTAACATCACTTTGTAAATAAAATATACTTTTATTTGGATTTAATCCTAAAGCTAAAAATGCAGCTGCTGCTTTATTAATATTATCTTTAAAATTACTAGCTGTTTTTTTATCCTTTAAAATACTTGTCATAGCGTGATAATTTGCAATAAACATTATCATTTCATTATCATTTTGTCTTTTCATCATTGGAGCTATTGCTCCAAAATAATTGCCTATATGCAAATCCCCACTTGGCTGAAGTCCTGTAAAAATTCTCATTTGTTCTCCATATCTTTACTTGTAATTTAAAATTTATGCTTAATATAGAGCAAAAAAATTAATAAAGGAGCTTAAATGCTATATGATTTAGTAGTAATAGGTGCAGGTCCAGCAGGAATTGCAAGTGCTTATGAAGCACATAAAAATGGTTTAAAAAATGTTTTATTAATAGAAAAAGCAGCAGAGAATTGTCAAACTTTTAGAACTTATTATAAAGATGGAAAAAGAGTTGATAAAGTTTATAATAAAATTGATATTCCAAACTTAGGAAATATACCTTTTGAAGATGGAACAAAAGAAAGCTCATTAGAATTATTTACAAGCCTTTGCGATGGTTCTTTTGAAGTAATGTTTTCAAATGAAGTTGAGAAAATCAAGCAAGTTGATGAAAATTTAGTTGTATATTCAAGTAAAGGCGAATTTAAAACAAAAAATGCAGTAATTTCAATAGGTAGAATGGGAAAACCAAATAAACCAAGTTATAAACTACCTTCAAAATTAAGTAAAGTTATCAATTTTAACGCAAACGACGCTAAAGAAAATGAAAAAATCTTAGTAGTTGGTGGTGGTAATAGTGCTGTTGAATACGCTGTTGATTTAAGCAAAAAAGCAAATGTTACATTATGCTATAGAAGAGCTGAATTTAGTAGAATTAATGAAATAAATCATAAAAATGTATATGAAGCAAAACTTACTTTAAAATTAGCAACTGATATTAGCGAAGTAAATGAAGTAGATAACAAACCTGAAGTTACTTATACTAATGGTGAAAAAGAGATTTTTGATAGGATAATTTATGGAATTGGTGGCTCTACTCCAGTTGATTTTCTAACAAATAGTGGAATAGAAATTGATGATAAAGGCGTTCCTACTTTTGATACTAATATGCAAAGTAATGTTAAAAATATTTTCGTAGCAGGAGATATTGCTAGTAAAAATGGAGAAAGCATAATAACGGCTTTAAATCACGCTAAAAAAATTGCTGATTATATTATTAAGGGTTAAGCTTGGCTAAGAAGAATTTAACACTATATAGCTTAGGTGCTTGTGCTGTTATTTTAGGTGGAATTTATTTTGTAATTCCATCTAAAGACACAAAAACAAACCAAACACCAATAAAACCACAAGTAAAAATAGAGCAAAAACAACAAACAAAACAAGTGCAATTGCCAAAACTTGAAGAACAAAACTATAAGATATTAAATGATAGAATTGTAAAGCTTACAAAGCAAATAGAAAGCTTAAAAAATAGCAATACCAAAGCCAATGAAATAGAAAATCTATATCAAGAAATTGAAAAATTAAAAATACAAAACGAACAATTAGAAACTAAGAATAATGAATTAGTTCATCGTTTAAATAACGAAAGTTTATTAGTAAATGAAAATAGCAAAAACTCATATCAGCAAATGATAGATAAGCTAAATGAAGATTTAGCAAATTATAAAAGCGAAAATGATAGTTTAAAATTAAGCTTAAATGATAAAGAAAACGCTGTTAAAAATCTAAATTCTTTACTAGGAACTCTTAGTAATCAAAAACAAATGGACGAATTTGAACACGATAATTTAGCAAGAAAATTGCAAGATGAATTAGATAAAGCAAATGCAAAAATCATAGCAAATCAAAAAAATTACACAGATGTAGTTAAAGAAAATGATATTTTAAAACAAAGAGTAAAAAATCTAGGGAATTTAGAAAGTGTAAATGCTGAATTAAGTAAAGTAAATAATGAACTTAACTTAAAAAATCTTGAATTAAGTAAAGAAATAAAAGCAGCAAGCAAGCTAAATGATGAATTAAAAAGTAATAATAATTCTGATTTTGTAAAGCTTAATTTGGATAATAAAAATCTCCAAGCAAAATTAGATGATGCTAAAACTTCAATATTAAAACTAAATCAAGTTAAAAATGATTTGGAACAAAAATTAGATAATTTGAAAAATATTGAAAAACAAAGAGATGAATTAAAAAATGAAGTTTTTCAGGCAAAACTAGAACTTGAAAAATCTAAAAACGAACAAACTAAAGTGATTAAGGATTTAAGTGATAAAAGCCAAAATTCACTTGATAATCTTACAAAAGAGCTAAATAAAGTTAATGAATCTAATGCTAAATTACAAGATAAAAATACAAAAAATGAAATAGCATTAAAAGATATGCAACTAAAAAATAAAGAACTAGAATTAGACTCAAAGAAAAAAGAAAAAGATTTAAGTGAAACAATAGCAAAACTTCAAAAAATTGATGAGCAATTAAAAGCAAGTAGTGCAAATAATATGGATTTAAAAATAAAATTAGATAATTTACAAAAAGAAAAAATAGAATTAACCACGCAATTAAATAAAATTAATAATGAGTTTTTAAACTATAAAAACGATAGCTTAAGTAATAAACAAAACGATGTTAAAGACTTAAATAATAAGCTTTACGAAAGTTCAAAAGCTTATGATGAGCTAAATGTAAAATATATTGCTTTAAAAGAAGAATATGCGGCTAAAGAACTAGATAATAATAAAGCAAAACAAGAAAACAAAACACTTTTAGATGAAATTGAACAACTAAAATTAACTATTAGTAAGGATACAAATTCTGAAAGAGTTTTAGCCTTAGAAGAAGAAAAAGATAAGCTATTAAAACAACTAAATGAAATAAATATCAAAACTTTAAATAACTATAATCAAGAAAATAGCGAACTAATAGCAAAAAAAGAAAAAATTCAAGAATTAGAAAAAAAACTTGAATTAGCTCAAAAAGGAAGTTCGTTAAATACAAATAGTTTAAAATTACAAGATACTTTTGTTTGTGATGATATAAAATCAGGAGTAATTGGACTTAGTAAAACTTGCTCGCTTGAACTTGATAAATTCTTAGCAAAATATAATCAAAATTATTTATATGAGATAACTCCTATAATTGATGATAGTGGCTTTAAGAGTTTAAGTGCTATTGATGGAGTTCATATGGCTAGTAAAGAAGTGCAAAGATTAACTCGCTTAGCTAATTTTGGATTATCAAAAGATAGAACAAAAAGTGCTGCAAGTTATATAAAATCAAAAATTCCTAATGCACTAATTAGCTCAAGTTTAGAGCCTGAATACTCAAAAGACAATAAAAAAGGCTTTATTTTAAGAGTTTATAAATGATAATTTATCAATATAAAAACGGCTATCGCTACAATAGTGATAGCATAATTTTATATGATTTTATAAGTAAAGATAAGCTTAAAGGAATAGGACTTGATATTGGTGCTGGAAGTGGAATTTTAAGCCTATTATTAAGCGAAAATAAAAATATAAAAATAGATGCAATTGATATTCAAGAAGAAAATGTAAAACTATGCAAAAAAAATTATGAAAAAAATAATCTTAATTATAAAGTAATTTTAGGTGATATTAAAGATTATAAAGTTTATAATTATTATGATTTTATAATCTCTAATCCACCATTTTATTCTAAAATGCAAGCACAAAATAAGCATTTAAATATTTCAAGACATATTGATTTTTTACCACTTGAAATATTGTTAAAAAGTGCTGATAAATTATTAAAACCAAAAGGTTTTTTATATTTTTGTTATGATGCTAAAAAAATTGATTTAATATTTGAAACCTTAAAAAATACGAATTTAAAATGCGAAATAATAAGATTTATTCACACAAAAGCCGAAAAACCATCAAATTTAGTATTAATTAAAGCAAGAAAATTAAGCAAAAGCGATGTGCTGATTTTGCCACCTTTAATATGTAACGATAGCAATGGCACAACAAAAGAATTTAATTCAATTTATCAAAATATCAAGGTTCAAAGTTATGATTTACAATAAAGATTACTCATATTCATTTGATGAGAGTAAATGTAGTGAGTGTGGCGGTAAGTGTTGCACGGGTGAGAGTGGTTATATATTTTTAACTAGCGATGAAATTATCCAACTAGCTAAGATAAAAAATACAACTTTTAATGATTTTGTTAGTAAATATTGCATTAAAGTAGGCGTTAGGTTTAGCCTAATTGAAAAGCCATATAACAATGGCTTTGCTTGTATATTTTTTGATGAAATTAATAAAAATTGTGGAGTATATGAAGCAAGACCTATGCAATGTAGAACATTTCCGTTTTGGGAATATTTTAAAAATAACCTAAAGGAGCTTAAAAAAGAATGTATTGGGGTAAATTAATACTAATCTTATTAGCTAGTATTACTTTTGCTGATAGTATTGATGATTTGCGTTTAAACGCAATGTTAAACGAAAATAATAATGCTAAATTATCTAGCGAATCATATTTAAAATTATATGATGAAACAAAATTAAAAGCTTATTTAGAAAATGGAATAAAACAAGGTTTTATTGCTAATTTAAATATGGATAAAGCAGTAAATACTTTAAGAGATATTGATAAAGATAATAATTTAATCAAAAAACTAGATATTGTTAAATTAGTAGAACAAAAAAATTATAAACAAGCAAAAAAAGAATATTACAAATTCATATCAAAAAACGAAGATTTTACACTAGCTAATGCTATGAGTAAGGAGCTGTTTAATCAAGGATTAAAAAAAGAAGCCTTGCAAATATCTAAAGATTATTATAAAAAATATAGTAATTTATACTCATTATATTTATATATTGAAATGCTTATGGCTAACGAAAAATATAAAGATGTAGTAAAACTAACAGAAGAATTTAATAAAACCGCAGAAGAAAATAATAAAGTAGATACAGAATTAGCTCCTTTTTTATTAATGCGTTTAAATGCTTTAAAAGCTCTTAATATGTGGGAGAAAACGATTAGATTAGACCCTAAAGGCTATTCAGAACAAATATTAAAATTATTTAAAGAAAAAGATTATAAAAATATCAAAGAATATACTAAATTAGTGCCTATAAATCCTGATTATTCATTGTTTTTGTTGTATAGATTAGAAGCGCTTTATGAACTTAATAATTCTTCGGATATTGATGAGATTTTTAGCTTAGGAATGAAGCTTTATGAATTTACAAATAATAAAGATATTTTATACACAATAACTAAGAAATTATTGGAATTTAACAAGAAAAAAGAACTTTATGAAATAGCTAATTTAGATGATGAATTAGCTTATAAAGTATATTTTAATTTAAAAGAATATAAAAAACTTAGTGAATTTTTATATCAAAAAGCAATTAAAGAAAATAATAATAGTTATTTAATAGAATCATATATATACGAAATGCTAGATAATCCTAAAGAATTTGATTATTTCAAATTAGATGAATTAGTAGCTAAAGGTGGTGTTGCTCCTAATATGCTAAATATATATGCTTATACAATAATTGATGAAAAAATTGATATTGCAAAAGGTATAAAACTAATACAAAAAGCTTTAGAACAAGAACCTGATAATGCTTATTTTCTTGATACTTTAGCTTGGGGCTATTATTTAATAAATGATTGCAAAAATGCACAAGAAACTATGCAAAAAGTATTACAAAACGAAGATGTTTTAAATGAAGATGAAATAAAACTGCATAATCAAAGGATAAATAAATGCAAGAATTAAGCAAAGAAATTCTAATAAAAAGCCTTGGATTTAATCTGTTTTATCCAAGAGATTTAAGCGAATTTAAAAATGAAATAATTAAATTTAGCTATGACTTAAATGATTTAAATGATGCTTTTATTACCAATGATTTTGATGAGCTAGGTTATGCTAGGCGTTATGTTAAAAAGCATTTATTTTATTATTCAAAAAACTTAAGCGAAGATGAATTAATCAAAGCTAGTATTTACGGAGCTGATGGGATTGTTTTGGATAAAATTGCTAATAATGATTTATTAAATCTTGCAAAAAATTGTGGTTTTAGCTTAGGATTTTTAGCTAAAAATAATATAGATTTATTTAAAGCTACCATAAAACAATTTGATATTTTTATTGCTAACGATAAATTATTAAAAAATGTTCCAAATACTAAATATAAAGGAATTCTTAATGCAACACCTAAAAGCACCTTGGCGTGATAAATATTTTAAAGAAGATAGAAGTTTATGTCCTTTTTGCGAAGCTAGTGAAGTGCTAGTTTATGAAGATGAGTTATGTAGGGTTTTAATGAATAAATACCCTTATTCTCCAGGACATATTCTAATAACTCCTAGAAAACATGTTGAGTTTTTAAACGATTTAGATGAGATAACTTGGCTTAGAATGGCAAAAATAGCTAGATTTGCTGAAAATATTATGAGAACAACCTTGCATGCACAAGGAGTAAATATCGGACTTAATTTAGGCGATGCAGCAGGTGCTGGTATAGCAAAACACTTGCATTTACATGTCTTACCAAGATGGCATAAGGATACTAATTTTATAACCACTATTTGTGATACTAGAGTTATAGGGACTAGCCTAGATGAATTATATTTAAAGATAAAAGAGAGCTTTAAAAACTACAATGCAGCTAATTAGTGCTAAAGAATTTTTAAATATTAATAAAAATATTTTAATAGACGCAAGAAGTCCAAATGAATACAAAAAAGCACATTTAAAAAAAGCCTTAAACTTTTTTGCTTTAAATAACGAAGAGCATAAATTAGTAGGGACAAAATACGCTACTAATAAATTTAACGCAAAATTATTAGGAGCTAGTTTTATTTGTAAAAACACAAGCATTCATCTTAAAAAAATACAAAATATAGCAAATCCACATAAAGATGAAATATATATTTATTGTGCTAGGGGCGGTCAGCGAAGTGGTGCGATAGGTCATATTTTAAGTGAGATTGGATTTAAAGTCTATAAATGCGAAGGTGGTTTTAAAGAACTTAGAAACGAGATGATTTCGTATCTTAATAGCTATCAAAATCCTAATTTTGTAAGCCTAGCAGGAAATACAGCTTGTGGTAAAACAAGGCTTTTAAAATTACTTGATAATAAAATAGATTTAGAAAAATTAGCCCATCATTTCGGCTCAACTTTTGGCTCTCGTGGGTTTTTACAACCTAGCCAACAACAATTTGATATAAATCTAATAAATGAATTAAAAGCATTAAAAGATGCAAAAGTATTCATAGAAGCAGAGAGCAAAAACATAGGAACTATAACTTTATTTAATAATTTTTACGAGCAAATGAATAGCGGTATTAAGGTGTTTTGCGAAGCTAGTTTGGATATTAGAGTGCAAAATTGTGTGAATGATTATCAAAACATTAGCTCGGAGTTTTTTTATTTTTGTCTTGAGAGATTAAAGCCTTATTTAGGAAATGCCTTAGTTTATGAGCTAAGCACTGCTTATAATAATAAGGATTTAAAAAGTGTAGCAAAAATACTTTTAATCAATTATTATGATAAGGTCTATAAAAAACCTAAGGAATTTGATTTATTATTAAATCTTGATGATTTAGAAAAAGCTAAAAACGAGTTAATGAAATTGTAATTTTATAATCTAAAGGATTTTTATGGATAATGTAAGCTCAAGCATATTAACTTTTGATGAATTAACCGAACTAAATCTTAGCATACCTGATTATCAACGCCCTTATGTATGGGAATTAAAGCAGGTTAAAAAATTAATTGAAAGTATAAATAAAGATGAAAAATTACTTGGTTCAATCGTGTTATATAAAAATAATGACACCTATGAAATAATAGACGGACAACAAAGACTAACCACTATAAAACTTATTTTAAAGGCTTTAGATAAAAATAATAAGTTTTTAGAAAATGCTAAATATTATCATCAAATATCACACATAAAAATTAAGCAAAATTACGAATACATTCAAAAATACTTAAAACAAAATAATAACTTTTATGATAAATTACAAAATACTAATTTTATTTGTATTAGCACGAATGATATAAAAAGAGCTTTTGTGTTTTTTGATAATATCAATACTAAGGGCAAAAAGCTAGAAAATTATGACTTAATCAAAGCATATTGGGTATTAAATACCAATAATGATTTAATTAATTACTATGTTAAAAAATATAATGATTTTATTGAAGATGGGAAAAAGCACGAACACCCTACATATAATGGAGTAATTTATAATAATTATTTTCAATATTTTTTAAAAAATATAGCTATGATTAGGGGGTCTATGCGTGAATATAATAAAAACTATCAAGATATTAATATCATAGATGAATATTGTAAAATCACTCCTTTTAGTGCTGGATTAAATATAAATAATATAAATGCAAGTTTTACTAATGGGGTTAGCTTTTTTGCTTGGGTAAAAAAGCACTATGAAAATACAAAATTAATAGCAAAAAGTGATTTTATAAGTAAATTCCAAAAACTATATGTAAATAATAATTTATATCACTATACTATTTTTGTTTTGATTATATATCTTGATAAATTCCCTGATGGTGATTTTAATAAAATAGCTAGAATGATAGTTAGGATTACTTATTATAGAGCTATTAATAATGATACAAAATATTCTTATCAATCTTTAATCCAAGATTGCAAATATATAATCCAAATCATTTTAAGCTCAAATATAGAAGAAGAATTAGTTTATAGATTAAATGATTTAATAGCTCATTATCCTTACAAACAATGTATTAAACAACTTGAATTTTTAGAGCAAGAATTTAAAAATTATGGTATTTTAGGAGCTTCTTATGAATAGCAAAATCATTAAAATAAGCGAAATAAATCAAAGCCTTGTAATACCGATTTATCAAAGGTTATATGAATGGGATAAAGAGCAAATAAGAACACTTTTAGATGATATTTTAAATGCAAACGAAGAATATTTCATAGGCACAATTACAACTAGCTTAAGAAATAATGAATTAATAATAATTGATGGGCAACAAAGGCTTAGCACTATATTTTTCTTATGTGCTTATATGTGCTATGAAAATAACAAAATGCAAAAAGCTGAAGGGGAATTTGCAAATGCTTTTAATTTTGCGTATTTAGAAAATGAATGTAGATTCAAAATGCCTTTAAGAGAAGATATAACAGATGCTATTTGGGATTATGATTTTAATAATTTAGGCGAGAATATAGACAATGCTTTTAATACTTTTGAAGAGTATTTTAAAGACAATGATAAGTCAAAATTAAACGAAAACCTTTTTAAAAATATAAAAATTAATTTAGTAATTTTAGATGATAATTTAGGCGAATATTTTTTAACTATGAATAGCAATTTAATTCAATTAAATCCAAGTGATATTTTAAAGTCATATTTACTAAATCTCTTAAAAGATGATGATAAATATTTTTATTATTCAAATATTTTAAACGAATGTATGCAAATGGATAAAATAGCTGATTTTAATACAGAATACAAAGCTCTTAGTATAGATGATATTTTAAATACCAAAAATCATGAAAATAATATAAAAATATACGAAAGCCTTATTGATTACCCTACTTTTGTTTTATATGTTTTTAAGATTTTATTTCCAAATAATATAGAAATTAACAAAAACAAATTCTTAGAAAATACTTGGAATAAATTAGAACATTCTAAAGAAAACGCCATAAAAATAATAAATGCTTTAAAAGAATATAGAATTATTTTTGATAGAAGAAGTGTTAGAAAAACTCACGAAGATTATAAGCTTTTAGGAGATTTAAAGGATGCTAAGCTTGAATTGTTTTTAAATTATTTAAGAGTAGCTAGAAATCCTAGTGAATATTTAGAAACTTTACTAACTTGTAAAAGTGATGAAGATTTATTTAAAGAGCTAAAAAACCTAGATGATAATCTAGCAAAAAACGACAATCTTAATGATTTAAATTATAATCATCCAAATATTGTTTATTGGTTACAACGTTATGAATACTATCTAATGCAAGATGTTGATTTTAAAAATAACTATAAAAATTACATTGCAAATTATCGCTTTAGAGATATTAATTCAGTTGAGCATATTTACCCACAAAGCAAAAGTAAAATTGATGACTTAGGCAATTTAGCCGTAATAAGCGATAGTGAAAACTCACAATTTAGCGATAAAGATTTTAATAAAAAGAAAAATATTTTTCAAAATTTCATAAATGAAAAAATAATAATTAGTCTAAAATTATTAGAAGTCTATTCTAAAAATAGCTGGGATTTAGAAGAAATTAATGCCTATCATAAAAAAATGCTAGATATTTTAAAAAACTCATTTAATTAAAATCAATTTTCTATTTTAAATTCTATAAAAATATTAAGAATTTAAAATAGATTTTGTGTTTAAAAAGTCTTTAGATAAAACGACTAAAATAGCCCTAAAGGATAAATTATGGATTTTACACATTTACATTTACATACAGAATATTCGCTTTTAGATGGCGCAAATAAAATTGATGAATTAGCAAAAAGATTAAAAGAGTTAAATTTCAAATCTTGTGCAATAACTGATCACGGGGTTATGTTTGGAGCAATTCATTTTTATAAAAGTATGAAAAAGCACGGAATTAAGCCTATTATTGGATTTGAAGGCTACTTGCACGATGATGATGATTTAAGCAGCACTGCAACCAATCGCCGTTGGCATATATGTTTATTTGCTAAAAATCAAAAAGGCTATGAAAACCTTATGTATCTTACTTCAAGAGCTCATATAGATGGTTTTTATTATCGCCCTAGAATTAATAAAAAATTATTAAAAGAATATAGCGAAGGTATAATTTGTAGCTCTGCTTGTCTTGCAGGTGAGATTAATTGGCATTTAAATGATAAAGAAGTTCGTCGCAATGGAAAAACAAATGCTGATATGGGTGCTAAAGGCTATGAAGGTGCAAAAGCAGCCGCACTTTGGTATAAAGAAGTTTTTGGAGATGATTTTTATCTTGAAATTATGAGAATGGGTATAAATTCTCAATTAAATATAGATACAAATATACTTAAATTAGGAAGAGAATTAGGCATAAAAGTAATAGCTACAAACGATTCGCATTATACTTATAAAGATAGGGCTCAAGCTCAAAATATCTTTATGGCAATTAGCACAGGAGATATTGTAGGGGTTGATCCTGAAAGTGATGAAGCCAAAAAAGACAATGGCTTAAGACATACAATGAGTGAAATCTATGTAAAAAGCGCTGAAGAAATGCATGAATTATTCCTTGATGTGCCTGAAGTTGTGCAAAATACTCAAGAAATAGTTGATAAATGCAATTTAGAGCTAAACTTAGGAAACCCTACTCCACCAAATTTTAAATTCGCTCTTGAATACGCTGAAAAAATCGGCTTAGAATTGCCTAGTCAAGATATGTTTAGCTTTAGCAATGATGATGTATTATTTGAAAGGCTTTGTTGGGACGGGCTTAATAAGCGTTTAGTATATATTGATGAGAGCAAACACGAAACCTATAAAGAGCGTTTAAGAACTGAAATCAACATTATTAAAAATATGCGTTTTAGTGGTTATATGCTAATCGTTCATGATTTTATAAAAGCTGCTAAGGATATGGGTATTCCTGTTGGACCTGGTAGGGGCTCTGCTGCAGGTTCATTGGTATCGTTTTGTTTAGAAATAACCGACCTTGACCCACTTCCTTATAATCTACTTTTTGAGCGTTTTTTAAATCCTGAGCGTGTATCTATGCCTGATATTGATGTGGATTTTTGTCAAAATAGGCGTGAAGAAGTAATTGATTATGTTGTAAAAAAATATGGTCGCTATAACGTAGCTCAAGTAATTACCTTTGGTAAATTACTTGCAAAAGGTGTTATTCGTGATGTTGCAAGGGTTTGTGATTTACGCATAAAAGATGCTGATACTTTAGCAAAATTAGTCCCTGATGAGCTAAAAATCACTCTAAAAGATGCTTACGAAAAAAACCCTGATATTAAGGCTTTCATTGAAGATTTAGACAATCGTGCAGAGTATAAAAATATAGTTTGCCACCCTGATGATGTAAGGGGCAAAAGCAAAATCGGAACTAGGGTTTGGGAGTATTCATTAGCACTTGAAGGACTTAATAGAAACGCAGGAATGCACGCTGCTGGAGTGGTAATTTCAAACGAAGAATTATGGAAAAAAACCCCATTGTTTAAACAACCAAAATCAGACGCATTAGTAACTCAATATATGAAAGATTATCTTGAAGATGTTGATTTGATTAAGTTTGACTTCTTAGGACTTAAAACTTTAACCGTTATTGATAATGCTATAAAACTCATTAAAAAACGCCATAATATAGATATAGACTGGAACAAAATTGATGTAAATGATAAAGGCGTTTATGATTTAATTCAAACAGGAAATACTCTTGGGATTTTTCAAATAGAAAGCTCGGGAATGCAGGATTTAAATGCTAGGCTTAAGCCAACTTGCTTTGAAGACTTAATCGCTGTTTTAGCACTTTATCGCCCAGGGCCACTTGATAGTGGAATGGTTGATGATTTTATAGATATTAAGCACGGAAGAAAACCAGCTGTATATGCTTTCCCTGAATTAAAGCCTATTTTAGAGCCAACTTATGGGGTTATTGTATATCAAGAGCAAGTTATGCAAGTAGTTCAAACCATTGGTGGATTTAGCTTAGGTGGAGCTGATTTGGTTCGTCGTGCTATGGGTAAGAAAAAGCTTGAAGAAATGGTGAAATTAAAAGGAGAATACCTAGAAGGTGCTATAAAACAAGGCTTTGATGAGAAAAAGGCTGATGATTTATGGGAGCTTATCTTAAAATTTGCTGAATACGGCTTTAACAAATCTCACTCAGCAGCCTATGCTCTAGTAGCCTTTCAGACTGCTTATCTTAAAAAATATTATGAAACAGAATTTATGGCAGCATTACTAACTAGCGAAGAAGGAAAAGTTGAAAAAATTGAAAAATATAAAGATGAGCTAGATAGATTAGGAATAGAGCTTTTACCACCTAATATAAACGATGGCACAAGGGAATTTAACGTTACTATAAAAGATGGAAAAGCTGCTATTGTCTATGGGCTTGGCTCAATTAAGAGCTTTGGAATTCCTAGTGCTGAAGGACTTGCAAAAGCTAGAGCAAATAAGCCATTTAGCGATATGAAAGACTTTATTGCAAGGGCTGATGCTGCTTATATGAATAAAAAAGGCTTAGAAGCTTTAGCTAAGACGGGTTGTTTTGAATGTATTGGGATTAATAGAAAAAGTGCTTTAAATGCAATTGATTATATTATTAATGAGTTTAAAGCAAAAAAAGAGCATGATAAAAGATTGCAAGAGAGTTTATTCTCTCAATTTGAAACAGAATATCATAGTAGTATTGATATTACAAACCAAGAAGAATTTAGTGTAGCAGAATTAGCCGAGTTTGATAAAGAATATTTAGGAATATATCTTGGCTCACACCCACTAGATGAGTTTAAAAAAGAAATTAAATCAATTGAGCATTATAAAAGTAGTGATTTTGAGAATTTAGATGATGGGGAATATCAAGCATTTTGCTTAGGAATTATTGAAGAAGTTGATTTTAAACAAAGCAAAAGCGGTAAAAGCTATGCAAACATTAAAGCACTTGATTATTATTCAAATTTTAATATTTTATGTTTTAACCCTGATTTAATAGATGTTTTAGCATCAAAATATAAAGCAATGAACCTAGCAGCTCAAGATGTAAAAACCAAAAAATCTCTTTACGCATTTATTTTAAATCTTAAAAGAGATAATGCAAAAAATACTTTATTTTTAAATAATTTAATAGAAGTAAATGCTAGTGAAATAGGTGTAAATACTGATGATAAAAACGCTCTTGGATATGAAGTGTTTAGCAAAAAGGGTGGTAAGAAAATTAAAGGCGATATTAAAAGATTTTCTCATCTAACTCAAAATATTGAATACTTAAAAAGTAGCGATTTTAACAAGGCTGATTATGGAGATTACAATGCTTTTTGCTTAGGAATAGTAACTGAAGCAGAATTTAAAGTAAGCAAAAAAAATAAAGCCTTTGCTAAGCTTAAAGTGGTTGATGAAGGTGGAGAATTTGATATTTTATGCTTTAATGATGAAGTGTATAAAAAGCTAGAAAATGAGTTTTTTAGTAAAGAAAAAGAAGAGAATTTATATGGATTTGAAGTTAGTTTAAGAGCTGATGAGAATGGAGTTGGGGTATTTATTGATGATTTTTTCTTAATTACTAACGAGCTTATAAAAGAGCCAAGTGAGAATAAAAACTCATTAGGTTATGTGGTATTTGAAAAAAGAATAGCAAAACCAAGAAGGCAATATTCTAAAGAAAATAAAGAAGAATTCACGCAAAACCCAAAAGCCTTTGAAGGAGAATTCATACAAATTGATTTATTAAATATCAGTGCAGAGATTTTGCAAGAAATCACAAGATTGATTAAAGAAAATTTAAGTCAAAATGTAAGTGCAAAAGAAATAGTTTTAGAATTTTTAGATGATTCTTGCGTGAATAAATATTCAAGAAGATTTGGTTTAAATAATGAAGCTATAGAGAAAATAAAGGAATTATCAAAAATTAGCTAAAAAATTGATATTTAAATTCTAGTGGATAAAGAATTTATAAAATAAATTATAAGACTTTATCCACTAAATAATCTTTTATTTTATAACTAACTTAGATAAAAGTAAAAGAATTTAAAACATAGATTTTTAATAAGTCCTTATTAAGTATAAAATACTAGTTAAGTAACATAAAATAAGTTTTATCAATTTTACAAAAGCTTTAGAATTAGGCTTTTGCTAGTATTTTTTAAAGTTATATAAGGCTTAAAGCTTTCAAAACTAAAGCAAATTTTATTTTGCAGGACTTAAGCTAAACAATGCTGCTAAAAAAGTGGGTTGCGAATATCATTTTATGTTTGTTAATAAAAATGGCGAAGAGCTTAGGCAAATATCATCTATGCTAGATGAAATCAAATACCACCCATCAGTTGGCGAGATTTTTAGCCTAGATGATATAAACCAAGCTTTAAAAAGTGTAAAAAATAGCAACAAAACTGGCAAGGTTTTAATTAAACTTTAAGGAGATTTTATGGCTAGTAGTAAAGAGTATTTGGAGTATGTTTTGGAGTTTTTTAATGAGCCGAATATAACTTATAAGTATATGTTTGGAGAATATACTTTATATTTTAAAGATAAAATCATAGGTGGGATTTTTGATAATCAATTACTTTTAAAACCCACAAAATCAGTGCTAAACTACATAAAAGAGCCAACGCTAGTTTTACCCTACGATGGGGCAAAAACTAAAATGGTTTTGTTTGACAAAGAAGATAGCGAGCTTTTAAACGCAATAGTTTTAGCAATGTATGAAGAACTTCCAAATCCTAAGAAAAAGCCTAAAAAAGCTTAATACGAAAATAAATTCCATACTCCAAACAAGCGAAATTTATAGAATTTATTTCGTGTATTTTCAAAGAATTTGAAATAGGAATTTCGTTTGTTTTAGCCTGACTATAAACATACGAAATTCCGATTTTAATTTCAAGTAAAAATTATTACAAAAACCTTTAAATAAATTGATTTTGATTTAAAACACCTTGATTAATATTAGTTTATTGTATAACTAGTATTAATCATTAATTTGTTCAAAAATCCATTCTCTTATAGGCTCTATTGAGTATGCAATTCTCCAAGTATTTCTATGTCCGCTAGCTCCTTGCTTGTTATCTCCTTCTAAAAATACGCTATCTTTTTTAAATACTACATAATTAATAGGATTATTATTAGAAATTATCTTATCAAATGCAAAACGATACTCGCTATCACCCCATCTTCCGTCCCAAATATAACGGCTAATCTTAGCCCCTTCCTTTTCTAATTGTTTTGTTATTAAATTTTGCCCAGGAAATGCTCCTAAATCATCTGCTGATACTAATATAAAAAGCTTTTTATTTGCTAATGGTTTTACTAGTTTATAATCCCATTGACCTGCTACCAAAAACGATGCGGCAAATAAATTTGGATATTTGATATTCATAGCAATACTCATCATGCAACCACCAGATTGACCTGTGACATAAATCCTTTTTGTATCAATATTGTATTTATTTACTAGTTCATTGATTAAATTAATTGTTGTTTCTAGCATACTTGAGGCATTAGAATTATCATCTACTATTATTTCATCATATTGTGGTGCCAACACAAAGCAAGGTCGTTTTTCTTGCTCTTTAGGGCTAGCCCAAACAATAGCACCTAAACCTTGATATAAAGTAGCTTTATGATACTCACTAGTTGTCCCAGCATCGTGCATAAATAGCACTAAAGGAAGTTTTTTGTCTTTAGCGTTTTTAGGAATATACAAATTATAACGCAAGGTTTTATTTGTGGTTTTATCTTGAAAAATAAGTTGCAAAAATTCATCAGCAACAAGGTTTTTTACACTATCTGTGCTATAACTTATACCTTGATATGTTATTTTGGCTTTTGGTTCTTCAAAAACTAAATTACTTGCTGGCTTATCTCCTGCAACCCAAGGCTTTTTAGATGTTTTACTTGCTTTTATTGTAGAATTTGACATAGGTATCATTTTTGATAAAGATAGATTTTTATCTTCTAAAGATAATAAAAGTATGATAAATTTTCCTTTTTCTTGCTTTTTTAATCCTATTTCATCGCTTATAAAAACATCGCTAATGGTTCTATTTTCAACGCAAAAATCATCTTTTTTAATATCTTTTAAGGTTAATATTTTTTCACACTCAAGTGCAATAGCAACAAGCTTAATACCATCTCCAAATATCTTAGTAATAGCAAAAGCTCTTATGTTTTTGCTTGTTTGATTTGCAAAAACAGAGCATGAAACAGCTAAAACTAAACCTAAACTAGAAACTAAAAATTTTCTTCTTTTCATATATTTTTCCTTGTTTTAAATAAAATATAATTTTATAATATTAATTTTAATTATTAAAATTAATATTATTTTTTTGAAAATTTTTTATTATCTAGCGTTGTTTTAAACTAAAATTTTATAGTTAAAAATACAAAAAATAAATTCTTTTAAATATACAAATTTACTTAAAAAAGAATTTGAAATCGGAATTTCGTTTGTTTAGCTTAGTTAAAAATAAAATTAGCTTTATAAAAAGTGTATTAAAAACACAAAAACATTTTTATTTGTAACGAGCGTAAATAAATCAATTTTGTTTTATGAAAAGCTTGGGTTTTGCATAGAGCAAAAATAAGAGATTAAAAACCTTTTTTCAAACGAAAATGCCTAGATAATGCTACAAGATATAAATAGGATTAAAAAAGAATTTTCGTTTCTAGCAAATCTAAAGGCTATGACACTCAAGAATTTGTAATGCGAGATTTTAATGATTATGTATATATAATTGCAGAAAAAAATAATTAAATTTAAAGGAAAATTATGAAAGCAGCAGTTTTAAATAATTTTAAAAGTGATTTAGAAATAAAAGAAATTGATATTCCAAAAATAACAGATGATGAAGTTTTAATTAAAGTAACTTATGCAGCCGTAAATCCACTAGATAATCTTATAAAAGATGGCGCACTAAACATAATAACTCCTTATAAATTACCACTAATTTTAGGCAATGAATTAGTAGGAGTTATAACTAGCATAGGTAAAAATGTAAAAAAATTTAAAGTTGGGGATAGAGTTTATGCAATGTGTGAAAAAGCATTTGCTGAATATGTAGCGATAAATCATAAGTATATAGCAAAAGTGCCTGAATATTTAAAAGATGATGAAGCAGCTTGCGTGCCACTAGCCTCTTTAACATTTTTACAAGCTATTAAAATAATGAATGCTAAAAATGAAAACTCAATATTTATTTCTGGAGCTAGTGGGAGTTTTTAAAATCTTGCTTTGCCACTTGCAAAAGAGTTTAAAATATATGCTAGCGGAAATGCTAATTTTAAGCAAAAAGCCTTAGAATTAGGTGTTTGCGAGTATTTTACAAAAAGCGATGATTATACAAAAATTAAAGTAGATTTTGTAATAGATTGCATTGGTAAAAATGAAACTTTTAAGCAGTTTAAAATCCTAAATAAAGGCGGAAAGCTAGTATCTTTAAAGGGTATGCCTGATATGAAATTTGCTAAAAGCTTGAAGCTTTCAAAACTAAAGCAGATTTTATTTTATTTTGCAGGACTTAAGCTAAACAATGCCGCTAAAAAAGTAGGCTGTGAGTATCATTTTATGTTTGTTAATAAAAACGGCGAAGAACTTAAGCAAATATCTTATATGCTAGATAATATAAAATACCGCCCATCAGTCGGTGAGATTTTTAGCCTAAATGATATAAACCAAGCTTTAAAAAGTGTAAAAAATAACAATAAAATCGGTAAGGTTTTAATTAGACTTTAGGAGGTTTTATGGCAAGTAGTAGACGCAGCAAAAACACTTCACAATTTTCAATAATTAGTATAAAATTATGATTAAATTATTTTAATTTAATATAATTATTGTCAAAGAATATAATTTAAGGAAATTTGTTATGATTATTTGTGGGATAGATTTTGATTTAATAGATAGTATAGAACAAATTACGATTGCAGATAGTTTTGTTAAAGGCGGAAATAAAATAGGTACAGGTCATGGCGAAGCAAAGCTTTATGTCGGGCAAATAACAGATAATAGAACACAAGAATTTTTTAATCTAAATCCACAAAATAAGCCTATTAAATGTTTTATATTAAAAGACGACCTTTATAGATATCTACTAGATACTAAAATAGAATATCAACATCCTACGCAAAATTATCAATCAGCTAGTCTTATGCCTATGCTTTGGCAAAAAAGATTGGAAAATCTTTCATCAAAAAACAATGTGCTCGAATTTGAACTAATAAATACAAACGTCACTCCGCCTAGAATTTATTTAAATACCCCAAATACAAATGATGAGAATTATAATTTAATAAGAGAATTTGCTTTGCCAAATTTAAGCTATTTGTCTTGTCTAAAATTACGAGATAAAAGAACTTATCAAATTTATTTTTATTTTAGAATTTTTGCAGACCTTAGCTATTTATCAAATAACACCTTAATGGAAAACGAAATTATTGAAAATCCAATTATGGCTAAAAATATCAGAGATGGTCAAGCAAAATACAGACAAATTTTATTGCTTGAGTGTCCATTTTGCCCTGTAACAATGGTAAACTATGATAGATTGTTAATCGCAAGTCATATTAAACCTTATGCCCATTGTAACGATTATGAAAAATATGACCCCAAGAATGGACTTATGCTCACTCCAACCATTGATAAGTTGTTTGATAAAGGCTTTATTACATTTAACATAAATAAACAAATTGTGTTAAGCCCGTGGTTATCAAAACACACTTTCAGGTGCTTAAATTTAACAGAAGGGACTATATATCCTAATTTGCCTTTTGATGAAAAAAGAATTGCTTATATACAATATCATAATCAATCTGTTTTCAAAGCTTGAAAAATTTGTTCTAAGATTTTAACAAGAATATTAACTACAATTGAGTTACCAGCTTGTTTATACATTTGTGTATCGCTTACAACAATTTTAAAACTATCATCAAAACCCATTAAACGCAAACATTCTCTTGGGGTTAATTTGCGAATTCTTCCAGCATGAGTAACATAATTATCAACCCCAGCTCTATGCATTTTATGCATTGTGTTTAAAAGTGGTCTTGCAATGTTTAAATCAGTTTTTGTGCTAGTTTTAAAATTTTTTGTGCCACCTGCTAGAACATAATCTTTTACTTTGTCGCTTAAATAATACTTCTCTTCTACATTTCTTATATCAAATATAAACTCATCAGGCTCTAAGGCTGTTTCAAAAACAAAATCTCCGTGCCAGTTATATTGTTGATTTGCTTTTTGACAAAGTGCTATTTTACCATTAATTTGGGTGTATTTTTTAAGACGATTTTTGGAGCTTGTAACAAATTTAATACCTTTTTCTTTTAGGTAATATTTACTATCTGTAAAATCTTGTAAAAAATCTTGCATAGTGCTTGTAAGCTCTATTGGTTTTGGAAAATTAAATTTAACATTATCTTTAAAACCAACCACGAAAATTCGTTCTCTGTTTTGTGGAATTCCATAATCTTTTGAGTTTAAAATTTGAGAATAAATTGTATACCCTAAATCTTTAAAAGTTTCTTGCACTATTTGCCATGTTTTGCCTTCGTCGTGATTTGTTAATCCTTTTACATTTTCATAGATAAAAACTTTTGGTTTACATTCTTTTATCACTCTTGCATAATCATAAAACAAAGTGCCACGAGTATCTTCAAAACCTTTACGGTTACCAACAATAGAAAAGCTTTGACAGGGACTACCACCCGCTAAAATATCTATTTGTCCTTCAAAAGGTGTGGCGTCAAATTTAGCAATATCGGTATGCCAGCTACTTTCATTTATATCATAATTTGCAAAGTAACTTTGTTTTACAAAATCATCTATGTCGCCAGCAAATTTTATTGTATGATTAATGTTTAATTTTTTTAATGCCATTTCAAAAGCACCTATCCCACTAAATGTGGATGCTACTTTTAAATTGTTCATATATTATATTTCCTTGTAATTTCTTATTGTGTTAAGTATATCAAATATTTTAAAATAACTCTCATGCTCAATGGCTCGTTTTGCTTTTATATAATTCTTTATAAGTAATATTGCTAAAATAATTTTCAATCTTCTTAATTGTTGTAATTATATACAGTTTTTCTTAAGCTTGTGCATACATTGTTTGTTTAAAAACTATCTATATATTAATAAAAAATATTATACACTCAATTACATATTTTTAATAATATAAAATATTTATATTGTAGCTTAAAGAAAAATATAACAGCGTGGTATTTTCTGCTTTTTTAATAAAATAGTAATACTATAATACTAAGAGATGAAAGAATTGTTATAATATTTGTAATTTAAATCAATGACATATTAAAATGTTAATAAAAAATGGCGAAGAGCTTAAGCAAATATCTTCTATGCTAGATAATATAAAATACCGCCCATCAGTCGGTGAGATTTTTAGCATAAATGATATAAACCAAGCTTTAAAAAGTGTAAAAAATAACAATAAAATCGGTAAGGTTTTGATTAATTTCAATAATTAGAATGCTTATAAAATATCTTTCTAATTTAAATTCTAAGAATTTAAATTAGACTAATTATATTTATATTTTAGTTAAAAAACTCAGGGTGTTTGTCTTTTAATAAAGCCATAGTTTCTAAAATAAGCTCAAAATCATCTTCACTCTTAGCTTCATCAATTAGCTCAAGATAAGTAAATGCAGCCTTTTCTAGGCAATTTTTCTTAACTCCTGCATAATACAAAGCAGCTTTATGCATTAAAGCAATCTCATACATTAAATCTTCAATTTCTTCATTTTTCATTAAATTTCTCCAAATAAGTTTTAGTTTGTTCGTAAATCTTAGAATATACACTACTATCTTTATAACTTGTAAATATTCCGCCACTAGCATTTGCGTGACCGCCACCATTAAAAGCCGTTTTTGCAAATAAGCTAACATCAATTTTATTATTAGCCCTAAGAGAGATTTTCTTGCCAGGATTAATTTCTAAAAAGAAATCATATTCAGGATTTTTTACTAAAAAATCATTTCCTATAACGCTAACATTTCCTATATCATAGACTAATAAGCCTTTTTTATCTTTATAATAAATCGTATAATCTTGCTTATTTTCGCTTAAAATCCTTACTAAATAATCGCTTATTAAATTACATAAAGTATCGTTTTTGTCATTTTTAAAAAACTCTTTTTTAATACTATGAGTTGCATCTTCTAAAGCAATATTTGGATTTTCAAGATGAAAATATTCTCTAGCTTTGTTTAATAAAAAGAACATATAAGCGTGATTTTGCTTAGCAAACATAGTTCTATTTATCTCCTTACTACTAGCAATTATTTGCATTAAGATTTTGCCTAATTCAAAATATTTGCTATCACTTAGCCAAATATCAATGCTATTTATAATATCTACCATTAGGCTTAGCTCTTTATTTTCTCCAAAAATTTTACTAAAAAAATCATAAGTAATCTTAGTAGCACACCTTGAACTATCTAAAAAATACCAAGGATATTTTTCCATACAAGCTTTGCCTGTTTGATGATGGTCAAGCAATAATAATTTTGCGTGATTTAGCCTTGCAACCCTAGAAGTAAATTCTTCGCAAACACTTTCAATAGGATTTACATCAGTTATTAAAATAAGAGCAAATTCATCAGGATTTGCTTCTACTTTTATCATAATTTCTTCAAATTTTTCTTCAATTTCTTTGCCATAATTAGAATTATAAAATTCACAATCCTTAAAATAATTAGCTACCACATATTGGCAACCATATCCATCTAAATCAGTGTGGCTTAGGTGATATATTTTCATTATTTTCCTTTCTAAATTGCTGCATCAACATTACCTATATTATCAAAATCAGCGTTATTTGCAATCTCGCTATAAGCAAGAACAACAACTTGTTTTAATCCAAATCTTTCACAAATCTCTTTTATCTTTCTTCTAAGACTAGGTTCTACTAATAATATAAAAGTATTTGAATGCATATTATAATGCTCTTTTACTTTATCGCTAATTGCTGTATATAAAGCGTGGGTTTGCTCTGTATTTATTGCTAGGGTTGTTGTGCCGTTTTTATTAGTTACTAGCATTTCCAATAAACGCCTATTTACTTGCATTGATAGTGCATAAAATTGTAGTTTGTTATTATCATCTAAATACATATTAGTAATTACTCTATTAAGACTAGCTCTTACATGATCTGTTATTGTATCAATATCTTGAGTATAAGGCACTAAATCAGATATTGTTTCTAATATACTTATCATATCTTTTATTGGAATTTGCTCTTTTAATAATTCTTTTAATACCTTTTGTATAAGACCTATTGAAGTGATTTTCAATACTTCTTCAACCAACACACTTTGAGTAAGCTTTAATCTATCTAATAAAGAATTTACTTCTTGCCTTGTTAAAAGTTCGGCTGCGTGTTCTTTAACCAATTCACTTAAATGTGTGCTAATTACTGCACCAGGATGAACTACTACATAACCACTCATCGTAGCTTTATTTTTTTCACTTGGGTCAATCCAAATAGCTTTTGAACCAAAAGCAGGTTCTATTACTTCTATTCCTTCTATTTCATCGGTTTCATCAAAACCATTATCAATTGCTAAAAATTTATCAGGATATATAATATTTTTTGCAATTGAAATTCCTTTAATTCTAAAATCATATTCATTAGGGTCTAATTGAATATTATCAATTATTCTAATATCTTGCATTAAAAAACCTAGATTTTTAGCTATTGTTTGACGCATTGTTGGAATTCTATCTATTAAATCACTTTCAGCAACTTTTACTAAAGAATATCCAATTTGTAATTCAAGCATTTCAAGATTTAAGCTTTCTTCGTTTTTCTTTTTACGCTCTGCTGCAATTTCAGCTTCACTTTTTCTAGGTGGTGTTGTACTTTGAGCTGGTGTTGCTCCACTTATATTTGGTTGTTGAGCTGCTCCTTTTTGCTTTGGTTTAGGACTTAATAAATCTTCATCTTTAGTCTTCATAAGTAAAAAGCCAAGCCCACCAAATACAAAAGCCATAAAACCTAGTGAAATAGTAGGAAGACCAGGAACTAAAGCAAATACGAACAAAATAAACCCAACTATAAATAAAGTTTTATAATCTCCAAATAATTGCTCTAAAGATTTTTCAGCAAATGGTTTTTCTTCTTTACTTGCACGAGTAATAATTATAGCTGTTGCTGTTGAAGTGATTAATCCTGGGATTTGAGATACAAGACCATCTCCTATAGTTAAAATAGTATAACTAGAAGCAGCAGCATTTAATTCTAAATCGTGCTGAAACATACCTATTAAAAGTCCGCCAACTATATTAATAATAGTGATGATTATACCTGCAACTGCATCACCTTTAATAAATTTAGAAGAACCATCCATAGCTCCATAAAAGTTCGCTTCGCCTATTATTTCTTGACGCCTTTCTCTAGCTTGCTCTTCAGTAATAAGCCCCGCATTTAAATCAGCATCAATTGCCATTTGTTTTCCTGGCATTGCATCTAGCGTAAATCTAGCTTGAACTTCACTAACGCGAGTTGAACCCTTTGTAACAACCATAAAATTAATTAATACTAAGATACAAAATACAACAACCCCTATTACATAATTTCCGCCTACAACAAATTCTCCAAAACTAGCAATTATATCACTAACCGCAGCAGGGCCTTCGTGCCCTTTGCTTAAAATCATTCTAGTGGTTGCGATATTAAGGCTTAGTCTAAAAAGAGTAATTATTAAAATTAATGTTGGAAAAGTAGTCAAATCAGTCGGTTTTGGAATATACATAGCTATTAAAATCATCAAAACCGATATAGCAATACTAAGTGCTAAGCAAAAATCAAGTATTCCAGATGGTAAAGGAACGATAATAATTGCTAAAATAGCAACTATTAAACCTACCATAGAAAGACTTTTAAATTTTACAAGTGGCTCTAAATAAGGAGCTACTAGGCTAAGCATAGTATTTTTTTGTTTTGCCATTATTTTAAAATCTGCTCTAAGGTAATATCAGTTAAAAAAGAATTTATTTTATCTTGTAAGTTGGTAATTATAGGATATATTTTACAAGTATCGTGCCTATTACTAGGACACTTATCATCTCCTGTGCATTCAAAAACTAAAGGCTCTTTTTTTTCAGCAGATATTATGACATCTTTTATATTTATTAAATTTGGTTCTTTTGCCAGAATAAAACCACCATTAATACCTTTATAAGATTTTAAAATATGCGCTCTTGCTAAATTTTGTAATATTTTTGCTAAAAAGCTTCTTGGTATATTTAATTCACTTGCTAAAGTATCTACATCTATTGGACTTTTATGTTTTGCAATGTAAATTAAACTAATTAAAGCATATTCACTAGCTCTTGTAAATAACATTGTTTTCCTTAAAATATTTTTATTTAAATCTTAACTTTTTTTATTTAATACATAGACTAAGCAATAATCATTCTTGATTAGGAGTTTAAAAAATATTTATTTTATACTAAAATTAAAAAGGAATTTAAACTCAAAAAATGAGTTTAAATTCTTAAAAATTATAAAGAATACACGCTTAATGATATTTCTTCTAAAGCCTTTAAATAAGCTTTTGCAATATCAAGATTTGTAAAGCTTGCAACCTTACTCTCACTTGCTGCGCGTCTTATTTTAAATCCATCACTAAGGCTATTTTTTGCATCTCTTGGGGTATTAATTACTAATGTAATTTCTCCATTAACAATTTTTGAAATTATGTCATCTTCATCGCCTAATTTATTAACACTAATTGCATTAATTCCGTGATTATTAAAATAAATTGCTGTATTTTTAGTAGCTAAGATTTTATAACCTAAGTTCATAAATCCACGAGCAAGCTCAAGTGAATCAGCCTTATTTTTATCATCAATACTAAATAATACTCCGCCAAATTCTTCTATCCTAACGCCACTTGCAACAAGACCTTTATAAAGTGCTTTATTAGCACTTGTGCTAGTTCCCATAACTTCTCCAGTGCTTTTCATCTCAGGCCCTAAAACTGTATCAACTAAAGATAATTTTGAGAAGCTAAATACAGGAACTTTTACATAATACATTCCTTGTATTTCTTCAAATTCTTTAGTAATTCCTTGCTCTTTTAGGCTTATTCCTAAAGCAGCTTTTAAAGCTATATTTGCTAGGTTTTTATTAATTACTTTACTTAAAAACGGCAATGTTCTTGAAGCTCTTGGATTTACTTCTAATACATAAAGTTTATTTTCAAAATATACAAATTGTATATTTAAAAGTCCTTTGATTTTTAAAGCAAGTGCAAGTTTTTTAGTGTAATTAATAATTTCTTCTTTTACCTCATCACTTATACTAACGCTAGGAGTTATTGCTGTGCTATCTCCACTATGCACACCTGCTCTTTCAATATGCTCTAAAATACTTGGTATATAAACATTTTCTCCATCACAAATAGCATCTACTTCAAGCTCTTTTCCACATAAATATTTATCAATTAATATAGGTTTATCAAGGCTTACTTCTGTTGCTTCTTGCATATATTTTTTAAGTTCTTCATCGTTAAATACAACTTGCATAGCTCTACCACCTAAAACAAACGATGGACGAACTAATACAGGATAGCCTATTAAATTAGCATTTTTGATAGCTTCATCAACGCTAATTGCGGTAATTCCTTTAGGTTGATTTAAACCCAAATCACTCATTAATTTTTCAAATAATTTTCTATCTTCAGCAGTATTTATGCTATCTAAACTTGTGCCTAAAATCTTAACTCCATTTGCTTCTAAAAACTCGGCTAAATTAATAGCAGTTTGACCACCAAAACTAACAATTACTCCTAAAGGTTTTTCAATATTAATAATTTCTAAAACTTCTTCATTGCTTAAAGGCTCAAAATAAAGCTTATTAGCTACGCTATAATCAGTTGATAATGTTTCAGGATTGTTATTAATTATTATTGCTTCATAGCCCATTTCTTTAATAGCCCAAATAGCATGCACGCTAGAATAATCAAACTCAATTCCTTGACCAATTCTAATAGGACCACTTCCTAAAACTATTATTTTTTGCTTATTGCTAATTTCATTTGTGTCTTTAAATTCTTTATTATAAGTTGAATAAAAACTTGGAATTAGATTTTTATAATCCATCGGCTGAACGCATTTATAAATAGGTCTTATATTATTTTTAGCTCTTAGTTCATACACTTCTTTTTGCTTGCATTCCCAACGATGTGCGATAATTTTATCAGCTAGTCCTATTTGCTTAGCTTTTGTAAGTGCTTGAATATCAAATTTTTTCTCTTTTAATTCGTGTTCTGTATCAATGATTTGCTTAAATGTGTCTATAAATAATCTTTGCATTTTAGTAAGATTCATAATCTCATCAACACTAATTCCACGCCTTAAAGCTTCTCCTATGAAAAATATTCTTTCATCTCCAGCTTTAATTAAACGCTTTTTGATTTTTTCATCTGTGTATGTTTCGCCGTTTTTAAGACCTAGATGACAAATTCCATATTCAAGTGATTTAATAGCTTTTAAAATACTTTCAGCTAGGCTAGTTCCTAAGCCCATTACTTCACCCGTTGCTTTCATTTGAGTGCCTAGATAACGATTAGCATCTTTAAACTTATCGAATGCAAATCTAGGAGCTTTAGTAACTATATAATCAAGATTTGGTTTATACTCAAGATAGCTTAAGCCACTTGCTTCATTTTTAATCTCATCTAAAGTTTTGCCTATTGCGATTTTTGCTGCGATTTTTGCTATAGGAAATGAAGTTGCTTTACTAGCTAAAGCACTTGAGCGTGAAACTCTAGGATTTACTTCAATAATAAAATATTCTTTTGTAATTGGGTTTAAAGCTATTTGAACATTACAACCACCTTCAATTTTTAATGCTCTTATTAATTTAATAGCAACATCTATCATTTGTTGTTTGATTTTTGGCTCAAGTGTTTGAGTTGGTGCAACAACCAATGAATCACCCGTATGAATTCCAACAGGGTCAATATTTTCCATATCGCAAATTAATATAGCATTATCAGCTCTATCTCTTATAACTTCATATTCAAGTTCTATAAATCCTGCTATTGATTTTTCAATTAAACATTGTCTAGTAGGAGAATAAATTAAGCCTTCGCTAGCTATTTTTTTAAGTTCAGCTTCATTTTCACAAATTCCGCCACCAGTTCCACCCATAGTAAATGCTGGACGAACAACAACAGGATAACCACATTCATTAGCAAAAGAAATTGCACTCTTTGTATTATTTACAATAACACTTGGTGGAACAGGTTCATTTAATTCATTCATTAATGCTCTAAATAATTCTCTATCTTCAGCCTTGTTAATAGTATCTAAGCTAGAACCTAATACTTTTATATTATATTCTTTTAAAATCCCTGCTTTATCTAATTCTATTGCCATATTTAAAGCAACTTGTCCGCCTAAGGTAGCCAAGATTGCATCAGGGCGAGTTTTTTTAATAACCTTTGTTACAAATTCTAAAGTAATTGGCTCTATATAAATCTCATCAGCAATATTTTTATCAGTCATAATAGTAGCTGGGTTTGAATTGATTAATATTACATATTTACCTTCTTCTTTAAGTGATAAACAAGCTTGAGTTCCTGCATAATCAAACTCTGCTGCTTGACCAATTATAATAGGACCACTTCCTATAACTAAAATTTTATTTACATCTTGCATTTTATTCTCCTTTAAAAATAATTTTTCCATCACAAATTGTAAGCTCTACTTTTGAGCTTAATACACTTCCTAAATAAGGCGTATTCTTGCCTAAACTAACAATTTCATCTTCTTTTAATTCCCAAGTTTTATCTAAATCAATTACTACAATATCAGCTATCGAACCAACTTTAAGCTCCCCTGCATTTTCTAAATTAAATATTTTTTTAGGATTAGTGCTAAAAGCGTTTAGAATTGTCTCAAGTTTTACTAAATTAGTTTTTACTAATTTTGTATAAAGCAATGAAAACGCAAACTCACTTCCTATAATTCCAAAATAAGCCTTATTAAATCCACCTTGCTTTTCGTCTTTTGAATGTGGTGCATGATCTGTTGCTATTACTTCAATTATGCCTTCATTTAAAGCATTTATTAAATAATCTCTATCAGCTTTGCTTCTTAAAGGCGGATTCATCTTCCACATTCCATTATCTTCTTTAATATCTTCATCACAAGAAATTAAATGATGTGGAGTTACTTCACAACTTATATTTACTCCAAGTTTTTTGCCAAACTCAACCATCGCAACACTTTCTTTAGCACTTATATGACATACATGATAATTTGAATTGCATTCTTTACAAAGTAGCATATCTCTTGCAACTTGCACGCTCTCGCTTGAACTTGAAATTCCTTTAATTCCTAATTTTTTAGACTGAACTCCATCGTGCATATGACCGCCTTCAACTAGGTCTAAATCTTCGCAATGTGCAATTACATATTTATTTAATTTCGCACATTCTTTCATTGCATCTTTCATAATTTTTGCATTTGCAACACCTCTTCCATCATCGCTAAACGCAAAAACAAAAGGGGCTAATTGGCTAAAATTAACTAAGCTTTGACCTTTTTCTTCCATAGTAATAGCTCCATAAGGAAGAACTTTCATACAAGAATCTTTTTGAATTAAATCTAATTCAAGTTTTAAATTCTCTAAAGTATCAGGCACAGGTTTTAGATTTGGCATAGCACAAGCTGTAGTAATTCCACCTTTTGCATTCGCCATTGAGCCTGTTTTTATACTCTCTTTATGTGAATATCCTGGCTCTCTTAAATGCTGATGAATATCAACAAAACCCGCACTAACAAGCTTACCTTTAACATCAATTATTTCTCCACTATAATCAATATTAGGAGCTATTTTTACTATTTTTTTACCTTCAATTAAAATATCGGTTTTAACAAATTTATTATCTATAAATGCATTACAATTTTTAAGAAGCATTTTAAATCCTTTCATACACATAATCAAGTATTGCCATTCTAGCAAATACACCATTACTCATTTGGGCAAAAATCTTTGATTTTTCACATTCAACCAAACAACTATCAATCTCTACTCCACGATTAATTGGGGCTGGGTGCATTATGATTGCATCATTTTTTAATCTTTTATAATTATTAGTTGTAAGTGCAAAAGATTTTCTATATTTTTCTAAATCTAATTCGTTTTTATCGTGTCTTTCGTGTTGAATGCGTAAAAGCATACAAACATCAACCTCATCTATAATTTCATCTAATTTATAGTATTCATTATAAGAATTATCTTGATAAATAGGAGGTGCAGCTAAAAATACTTTAGCTCCAAGTCTTTCAAGCGCATCTTTGTTTGATTTTGCTACACGAGAATTTTTTATATCTCCAACTATTGCTATTTTTAAACCATTAAAAGTATTAAAATGCTCATAAATCGTTACTAAATCAAGCAAACATTGAGATGGGTGTGCTCCACTTCCATCACCTGCATTAACCACTTTAGCATTAAGTCCTACTAAATCATCAAAATAATTATTTTGTTTATGTCTAATTACTAAAACGCTAGTTCCAAGACTTTCAAAAGTCTTGCAAGTATCATATAAACTCTCGCCTTTATTTACACTTGAACTACTAGCAGAAAAATTAAGCACTCTAAAGCCAAGCTTAAGCTCAGCAACTTCAAAACTTGTCCTTGTTCTTGTAGAATCTTCAAAAAATAAATTAGCTATGATTTGATTTTCATAATTTTTAAAAAAGCCATCGTGTTGTTTGTAATACAAAGCTTTTTTTATAAGCGTATAAAAATCATCATTGCTAAGATTTTTAGTTGTTAAATAATCACGCATTGTCCTTCTCCCACGAGAGTAAGGCCTAACCGCCATTAGAAAACAATTTTAAATAAAGGGGATTGTATAAGTGAAGTTCAAAAAAATCTGTCAATAATAATATTTTAAACTTAAAATAAAATTAATTTTTATAAATTTTAGTAAAATATATTTTAGGAATTTAAATTCCTAAAATATTTAATTCTCTCTAAAGAATTTTTGTGCCATTTGATTGGCTTTTGCTTTATCACGACCTTTTTTAAAGCTTTTATAAATTCCACTTACATAGTTTTCAAAAGTTTCTTGAGAATCAAGAGCTTTTTCATCTTTTTCTATCTTGGTATAAATACCATTCTCATCAAGCGTGTAAGCTAATTGATTATCACTTAATTGAAGTCTTAAAATCTCTGCTAATTTAGCGTGCAAACTCTCATTTAATATAGGTGTCATTAGTTCAAGCCTACGCTCAAGATTTCTTGGCATCATATCAGCACTGCTTATATAATATTGTGGAGTTGCGTGTTTAAAATAAAAAATCCTAGCGTGTTCAAGATATTTTCCAACTATACTTCTTACTCTTATATTTTCGCTAAAGCCTTTAAGATTTGGTTTAAGACAACAAATCCCACGAACTATTAAATCAATGCTTACACCTTTGTTTGACGCTTCATAAAGTGCTTTTATAATGTCTTCATCAACAAGCGAGTTCATCTTCATTATAATTTCACCCTTTTTACCTGCTAGGCTTTCAGTTTTTATCATTTTTAAAATCTGCTCTTTTATCTGAAACGGGCTCATTGATAGAGTTTTTAAGCGTTTATTTTTGCAATAGCCTGTAAGTATGTTAAAAAACGCTGTAATATCAGTATTTGCTATATCAAAATTAGATGTAAAAAAGCTAATATCAGTATATACTTTAGCAGTTGCTGCGTTATAATTACCCGTGCCTAAATGTGCGTAGAATTTAAGCGTACCATCGTCTAATTGGCGAATTACTTGAGTAATTTTTGCATGCACTTTAAACCCTGCTATTCCATATACTACATGAGCTCCTGCGTTTTCTAATTCTTTTGCCCAATAAAGGTTATTTTCTTCATCAAAACGAGCCTTTAATTCAACCATAACCGTAACTTGCTTTCCATCATTAGCGGCGTCCATTAAAGCCTTAATAATTTGCGAGTTTTTTTCTAAGCGATATAGGGTCATTCTAATTGATATTACTTTTGAATCCTTACTAGCTTCTTTGATAAAACTTGCAACTGGGTCAAAACTCTCATAAGGCTGATAACATAAAATATCTTGCTTATCAATTACTTCAAATACACTTACATTCTCATCAAATGGTGGCAAAATCTTAGGCACATAAGAAGCATTACATAAATGACTTAATTGCTTATTATTTACAATTTGTAGCATTGATGATAGGGCTAATGGGGTTTTGTATTCGTAAATATCTTTATTAAATACTTTTAAATGTATGCTTAAAAAGTTTTTAATCTCTTCACTAGCACCACTTTCAATTTGAATTCTAACATAAGCACCTTTTCTTCTAAGTTTTAAGCCTTGCTCAAGTAGCATCATAAAATCATCTGCTTCTTCTTCCTCAATTATAATATCAGCATTTCTAGTTACTCTAAAAGCTGCACTTTCTACCATAGTAAAACCTGGAAAAATATCTTCTAAATGCTCTTTTACCACGCTTTCAATAGGAACGAAAAGCCCCCTATCAGCTTCAAAAAATCTAGGCAATACTCTAGGAATTCTAACCATAGCGAATTTATCGTGCTTTTCATCTTCGCTTTTTAACTTAACAGCTAGTGAGAAAGATAGGTTATTAAGTGGTGGAAATGGGTGCGTTGAATCTACTGCAATAGGAACAATTACTGGCATTATGGTGCTAAAGAAATATTCTTTAGCTTTGCCTTTTTGATTTCTTGTTAAATCATTATAAGTTTTAAGCTCCACACCCACTTTTGCTAATTCGCTCATTATAGAAAAATAATTTTGTTCTAAAGTGTCTTTTTCTGCGTGTAAATATTCACGAATAGCGTTTAATTGCTCTAATGGTGGTAGTTCATTTTGTGGCACTACTCCTGCTGCAAAAAGTTGCTTAAGTCCAGCAACTCTAATCATATAAAACTCATCTAAATTCGTGCAATATATACTAATAAATCTTAATTTTTCTAATAAGGGTATTTTTTTATTGCACTGATCAAGCACCCTTGAATTAAACTTAAGCCACGATAATTCTCTATTAAAAACCAATTCCTTCTTCATTAATTATCCTTAATTTATAAAACCACTTGCTACTACTAAATCACCTTGATAAAATACTGCTAATTGTCCTTTTGCTAAAGCATATACGCTTTCTTCTAATAAAACCTTTTTTTCATTTTTTAGCAATTTACAAGGCACTTCTTTAGTGTTATATCTGATTTTTACCTTGCAATCAATCTCATCAAAATCACAAAAAGCATTTACATTTTTTAATTGAAATTCTTTTACAAATAATTCTTCTTTTGAACCTACTATTATTACATTTTCTTTTGCATCAATTTCTAATACATAATGTGGAGTTAATGCACCTTTTACACTAAAACCACGCCTTTTACCAATAGTATAGTGCATATAGCCTTCGTGCTCTCCTACAACTTCGCCCTTAGTATTTTTTACTAAGCCTTTTTGATTAACTTTTACATAATCTTTTAAAATATCGGTGTAATTTGTGGTTACAAAACATATTTCAGAGCTTTCTTTTTGTTCGCTGATTGATTTTAACATAGGGATTTTTAGTGCTTGTTCTTTTATGTCTTTTTTAAATTTATCCCCTAGTGGAAAAAGCACATCATTTAAGCTTTCTTTATTTACATTTGCTAGAAAATATGTTTGGTCTTTGCTTAAATCTACGGCTTTTTTAAGCATATTGTTTTCTATTTGAGCGTAATGTCCTGTCGCTAACTTTGCATTTTTGCTTTTAGCATAGTCTAACAATGCTCCTAGTTTTATTTTTTGATTGCATAAAGCACAAGGATTTGGAGTAAGTCCATCTTCATAAGTCTTAATAAATGGATTAAAAACTGCTTTGCTAAATTCATCAGTAAAATCAATAATATCATAAGAAATTCCTAAAAAATCAGCCACTCTTTGTCCATTTTCTATATTTTTTTCGTGATAGTTTAAACGATTGTGTAATTTCATATAAACACCACTTACATTAAAACCTTTTTCTTTAAGCATAAGAGCTGTATAAGAGCTATCAACCCCACCACTCATTGCTAAAACTACATTCATATAATTTCCTTTCCATCTAAATACATATTTTTTATTTTATTCGTTCTTAAAATTATTTGAGCTAATACATTATCCTTATCATAGCCAAAATCATCTAGTAAGATAAAATCTGCCTTAGCACCATTACTTAAAGGCTTTAAGCCATTTAAAAATAAATGAGAATTATCAAAACAAGCCGCCTTATAAATTATGTAAGCTAATTCGTTTAATTCAAATTCATTATGAGTAAATATAAAAGCTCTTAGCTCATCAAACATATTTAAACTATTATTTGAGCTAAGCCCATCTGTGCCTATGCTAAGATTTAAATCATTTGCTAAAAGATTTTTAAGTTTAATTGCACGAGAGCCTAAAAATCTATTTGATTTAGGACAAGTCGTAATTATATGATGAGATTTAAAAATACTAAAATCATCAACATAATTACAATGAGTAAAAATAGCTCTTAAATCATCAAATCCACTTAAAAAATCCTTAGCAATTAAACTAGGATTAAATCTAGCTAAATAATTGCTTAAAGCGTTACTTTTGCCTTGCAAATACTCCTTTTCATAAGCACTTTCTAAAAAATGTGTGCTGATTAATAAATCATTTTTCTTAGCAAAATTAAGTGCATATTCATAAGTCTTATCGCAAATTGAATAAGGACTATGCAATGATATATGATTATTAAGGTTTGAAAATCTTGAAAATCTCTCTTCAAAACTCTTAATATTATTTTTTAAAGCTTCATCATTAGCACCTAAAATCTCGTGAAAAATAATGCTTTTTATCTTGCTATTTGATAGGATTTCTAGATTTGCTCCAAAACTTGAAATTTCGCCTAGATACCCTACCCCGCTTTGCATTAGAATTTCAATTTGTATATTAATCTCTTTACTTAATAAATCCTTATTTATTACTTCACGATTTTTGATAATGCTCTCAAGCCATTTTGCAAAATCTCCATAATAAAGCTTAGATAGACAAAACTCTAAATGTGAATGCAAATTGCATAATACTGGGCTTAAAATATATTCGCTTTTATCAATTATTTGAGCGTTTTTGTATTCACTTAAAGCCTTGTTAAAATCACATATTTTAATAATCTCTTCATTAAATACTAAAGCTTTATTGGTTTGTAAAAATTCATCTTGGCTAAAGTCTAAAATAGCCTTAGTTTTCATAATTTTAATCATTTTTTTCCTTTATGAAATATTACGAAACTTTTTTTAATAAATGTTGTTAAAAATAGCAAATCGGATAATAAAAATCCTTTTTAGATAAAAATTTAATCCATAATTTAAATTCTTTTGATTAAAAATATGTATTAAAGCTTGATAAAATCACCAATTTTAAAGTATTGCTCATAATATTCAGATAATTTTAAAACCCCTTCATTACCCATTACTAAGGCACTATCATTATGAATTTTAAGGGCAGAACCATATGGCAGAGCAAAAACAGAAGAATTTTGATTTAGCTTAAAGTATTCATAAAGCTTCATTGAATATTCCCTATCTTGAGGGATATATTCAGTGATTATTTGGTATTTTAAAATACCTAAAGCTTGCAAATTACTAGGATACAATATAGGTAAATCATTACAAGTTTTAATATCTTCTGATAATACACTAGCCCCAGCACCCCAACCAGCATAGGTTATAGAATTTTCTATTTTATCTTTTAAAATATCTAATAAATTTAGCTTTTGTAATCTATGTAAAAGAACAAATAAATTACCGCCACTTACTAATATCCCATCGCTATCGTTTAATATATTAATAGGGTCATTGTGTATAGAAACTATTTTTGAGTTTATTTTATTTTTAAGAGTTTTTTCGTATTCATCAAATCCATCAATTACTTGAGCATAAGGAACTAGAGCTATTTGTTTAGTTTTAGCAAAAAAATCATTTAATATACTAGCACACCAATCAAAAGAATCTAAGTTTTTATATCTATCACTGCTTAATAATAAAATATTTCTCATACTATTTTCCTTTTAAAACTCATATCTATAATTAATCATACTTGTATAATTTAAACTATCATAAAAATTATGATTTGAATTTTGCTTATCATAAATCAAAGCGAAACTCAAAGATTGATTATAATCTAATTTATAATCAAAAATACTAGAAATAACTATTTCATTATCTTTTCTTTTTGAATAATAAGATGAATCAACCTTTTTATAAATTGTATGATTATAACCAAAACTTGGCTTAAAACTAACTTTATTTAATATAGGAATAATAGCCCCGATTTTTATACCATAATTTTTAAAATCAGAATTAGCACTAAAACTATCTTTTGCATTTTCTAAATCATAATTTAAATTAAAATAATAAATATTATCATTATATGCAAAAACATTATTAAGACCTAAAGAATGATGGATAAAATTAGAATCTTTATCCATACTATCAGCAAATATTCCTTTAGATAAATCATAAGAAATTAAATATAAATAATTATCATTTACATTATTTTCATAATTAATACCCATATTTAAGCTATGCAAAAACGCAGCTCTTCTAAGTAATACAAAATCATAACTAGCATTTAGAGTAATTTTGTGATTATCCCTTACATAGCTTGGATTAATTGCTAATGTTAATACATTTAAATCAGGATAATTTTCGCTTTTATTTTTTAAATATTTTTTATTATTTAAACTCGCATAAAGCTCTGCAAAATAATTATTTCCTAAATCTAAATTATAAGCACCATCTATATTAAAATTAAAACTTAAAGAACCACTTGCTTTTTCATTTTTAAAATTTCTAATCTTCTCACCAACAAAATCAGTGAAATTATCATTGCCATAAAGCGGGTTTGTATCATAAGCAAAACCCAAATTAAGCCCTATAAAATAAGGCTTAGCAACTTCTTTTGTCAAATTATCTAAATTATTTAGCATATTATTAATTCTAACTTTTTGAGTAGAACTTAAATCCAAATTATTTAGCATATAATTTAATTCATCTCTCATAAGCTCTGGATTATTATTTTCATAATATAAATTAGCTATTGAAAATCTAGCTTCAATATTGTTTTCATTAATAATTAAAACCCTATCGTAAGCTGCAATTGCTTCTTTTGTATCTTTTAATTTTTCAGCACTTTTTGCCAAAATTAGGTTAAGTTTTTCGTCACTACAATCAATCTCACATTGAGCTTTAGCTAATTCTAAAGCTTTTTTATAATTTTTCTTATTAAACTCATCTATATAATTAGCAAAAGCAAGAGAGCTTATTAAAAATGATAAAATAATCTTTTTTATCATTTTTGAACTCCGTAAGTAGAATTTCTTTGCCTATTGTTTTGATAGTCTTTACCATTTAAATATCCCTTATTTGCATAATTTATTTTATTTTGTATGCAATAAGTATTGCCATTACATATTTTAATAATATCTTTAGATATTGAATTGGTATCTAAATCCCTTATTCTTTCATTATTGTATTTATAATTATTTTTATAATCTTGATAATTTTTATTTTGATAATATTCTTGTTTTGCTTTTATCATTTCTTCTTTAGAATTTAAAAACTCATTAAAACTTTCGCTATTTTTATAAGATTGTTTAGTATTTACTTGACTTTCTTTACCTGTATTAATAGTTTCAAATTCCTTAGGCACTATCTTTTCAATCTTAATAACCTTATCATTATCAAATCTTAATTGATTTCCTGCTTGAACTAAAGAAGTTTTATTACCTACTTTAACATCTATTGCACCTTCTAAACAACCTACTTTATCAACTTTTCCAAGACTTCCAACAAACACGGTTCCTCTAATTCCAATCGTTGCTGTTTTTGCTTGAAATTCAAAATTCTTTCTAGCTATTTTTGAAATATTTCCCGATATTACCTTAAAATGCCCATTATTTACTTCAAGACTTACTTTTGATTTTTTACCATCAATTACATAATCTTTAATATTTAAAGTTGTATTTTTACCTAGCGTAACTATTGTATTATCTATGAATTTAATTTGTAATTTTGCATTATTTTTTGTGATTATTTTGTCATTTTCTTCTAAAATATCATTTGTTTTTGCAATTCTTTCTTTGTTGTCACTTAAAATTACAACATCTCCTCTTAATGTAACTATTTTTCCAATATTTGCGAAAAGTGAGCTTGCTAAAAACACAATTAAAGCTATTTTGTTCATATTTTCTCCTATTTTTATAATTTGATTACATTAAAACTACTTGGTTTTAATTTTTCTAATTTGATAATTCCTAAATTTTTATAGTGTAATCTCTCTCCTTTTTTTAAATTATATTTTTTACCGCCTACTCCAACTTCAATTTCTCCTGAAACACAATCAACAAAACCATTATTAACATCTCCACTAAATCTAGTTCCACGAATGCCAATGGTCGCTGTATTTGCTTGGAAAGTAAAGTTTTGTCTAGCTAGCTTAGAAATCTCTCCACTTACTAAATCGTAGCTTCCTTTTTTAGCTTTCAAATTCACTTTAGAATTTGCTCCATTAATTAAATATTTATTGATTTGTAAAGTTGAGTTTTTACCTAAAGTAAGAGTAGTATTATCTATAAATTTTATTTGAACTTTTGCATTATTTTTAGTAAGAATAATATCGTTTTCTAATAGCTCATAATTTTTATGATTTACATTAATTGTTGATTGATTTCTTAAAACCTCAACATCTCCTACATAATTTACAATACTTCCAACATTAGCAACTAATGAAATTGAAAAAAACACCAATAAAAGCAAAATACGCATAATAAGTCCTTTTTTAAGATTTAATCAGTGATTTTATGATATTAACTTTAATTATAAATTAAAAATATATTAAATAAAAAATATAATCAAAAGTAAATTTTATTTATAAAATAATAAATTTATAAATAATTCATCACAATAATTTTTATCTTATTGTGATGAAAGAAGATTAGAAGTTATATCTATATACTAGGTTAAAGCTATAATCTATGTTTAGATTACCACCGAATGTTTTTTCAAATTCTAAGCCTATATTTGAACGATTATTTAGCTTATAAGAGCTTGATAAATTAACAAATACTCTTGAATCTCTTTTACCATTATTAATACTTATAGTATCTAAATCTTTTATAGTTTTCTTAGAATTATTTACCAAATCGCTAGCAAGTCCAACGCCTGCTCTAAGTGATAAATCATTTTTATTAAAACCTGTAAAGATAGCTGTTTTTAAATTAAGTGGGATAAAAGAATCTGATTGTAAATATAATTTTTTATCACTACTTGTTAATTCTTGCTTACTTACATAACCTGTTATTAATTCAATTTGTGGTTCTAAATAAAAATTATTAAAATCTTTTCTATATCCAATCTCAGCACTAGCTAAAAAAGTATAAGAATTATTTGGTTTTAAAGAATTTGTAACTTCGTTTTGATTTTTAACATATAAATTAAAATCATTTTTATAATTTATATATTTTGCTATTACATCAAAATACAATCCATTATCATATATAGTGCTAGAGTATGCTCCAAAACCATAACCTTTTATACTGCCATCTAAATTATCACTTAAACTATATTTACTAGCATTAAAAATAAGCCCTGTGTAATTTACATAATTATTGCCTTGATTTAATTTATCAGCACCTAATTGCATTTCATAAAACTTAGTCTTGTTTGCGTGTTCGTAAGAGCTTTGACCTGTATAAGCTCTAAACCAAATTCCAGCATTTGCATCTGTATTATTTCTTAATTCTCCCATTCTTTTTTGCAAGTTATTCCATTCTAACACATAGCTAAAAAATACTTGATTTAACGAGCTATCAATCATTTGCGTAACTTCTTTATTTTCTTGAACGAAGAAATAATCTTTAACACTAGGCTTATTTAAATCATCGTTAGGTTTAGGTTCTGGCTTTGTTTCTGGCACAATAGGGGTTGTATTTTCAATATCTTCTTTATTTACTTTTACTAAATACCAATTAGCTTTGCCATTTTCATTAACAAACTCAACATTAGGTGTATAAATACTGATATTTTCTTTATAATCAAGTGCTTTTAAATAATCATTATTAATAGTATTATTAGTATTTACAAGACTTGCTAATAAAAACTTATTAGTATTAGCTAAATCAGGTTTAATCATAAAAGTATTTTGCCCACCTAGTGTGCTTATACTTGATGTTAGAGTATTGTTTAAACTAAACATAAAATTAGTCTTGCTAGCATTTAAATTAGCTACATTTATATTTGCATCAATATTTGCATTATTTAGCTTTAAAATAGAATTATTATCTTCTGTGATTATAGAACCACTAAAATTAGAATTATTCATAATGCTAAGAGTTGAATTATTTTTTAATTTCACATTTGCAGTCACTTCAATATCTTTTGCAATTGAATTAAATTCATTAGCAAAAGAAGTAAATACTAAAGAGCTATTTATATGATTTGCATCATATTTATCAAGATAAATCAAATTCTCTCCTATACTAAGATTTGATTTATCTAAAGTAATATTACCTGATGTTAAATTGCTATGTTTTAATATTTTAAAGGTTGAATTATTTAGATTTATATTATTTATTTTGCTTGTTCTATTTTCGTATTCATCTTGAGTATTTGTATTAGGAGCAGTATTTACACCTAAAGAATTAGCTAAAGATTGATTTAGAAAATAAGAATGCTCTAAAGGATGACCTTGTAATATCGTAGTTCCACCATTTACACTTAATTCATCAGCTTTTATTTCTCCATCAAATACAAAAGTCTTAGAATTATTCAGTTTTAAATCAATATTATCGCTAATTTGTCCGTGATAAATACCTATATCATTAGTGTTATTTATACTTAGAGTTGATTTTTTAGAATTTGAATTAATAATCTTAGTTCTAAAATCATTTGCTTGAATTTTATCAAAACTTAAATCAACTCCATTTAAATCCAAATATCCACCATTAAAAACTAAATTAGCATTATTAATTTGATTTGCATTAGTTATTTTTAGCCCTGCATTGTTTAGAAGATAAATTGAACTAAACGCTTTATTGCTTGTATTTAAAATCGTTAGCCCTTCGCCACTTCTTAATCCACCTGCACTTTCTTTGCTAATTTCTAGCGTTCCTTTTCCCATTTTATGCAAATTATCATTAGCTGCTGTTTTTGCATTAAATTTAAGTGTCTTACCATCATCTATCACAACTCCACCCAATAAAACTTCTTCGCCATTTAAAGTAGAATTATCTTTAAAATAAAACACACTTGAGCCAAAATTCTCATTCTTATCTAAAGCAATACTTGCAGCTTTACTAAATACTAAATCTTTATTATTAGCACCATATTTATCTTTTATATTTTGATTAATTGTATTTGAATCATAATCACTACCACTTAAAGTAGCAGTAAAATCATTCTTAAAATCATTAATTATAAAACTATTTATAAGAGCATATTTTGTATAAGAGCATACATAATAGCCTTTTCCTGCATCATTACAATCACTTCTACTAACTACTCCTACTACTAGCCATTCTTTTTTCAGATTATCCCATACATAAATAGCACTTCCGCTATCTCCTGGAGCTGAAGTATTTGAAAAATCAAGCCTTATATCTTTATAATAATCCTTTGCACTTAAATGTAAATATCCTGTTTCTGTTTTGCTTTTATCTTCATCTACATATAAAACTCCACCTGTTAAAAACTCTGAAGGATTAGCTACTTTTTTAGGAAAAATATTTGTATTAATATTACCAATTTTTTGAATTCCACTACCAGTTCTTGCATATACGCTAAATCTTTCTGGATTATTTAAAATTTCACCTTTTCCTATATTATTATCATCTTTTTCACCGCTTGTTTTAATATATTCTTTATAAGCATCAATATCCCACTTACTAGAACTATTTTTATTAAAATACTTATCTTGATAAATTACGGTTTGGTCGTTTTTTAAATTTTCACTAACATTTGTGTTTTTAAAATAAAATTCTTTATCAATTAGCTTTGCACTTTCATTGATATTTAATTTACTCATTTTAATTACAGCAAAATCTTTTAAGTCATCAACTTGAACTAATTCACTACAAGAGTTATTCCATTTAAGATAATCTTTAAAATTTGTATCACTTGCTACTACTTTTGATTTTACTAAGCCAAATTCATATTCTTTATCTTTTTGTATTAAATCTTTTCTATATGTAGGACTAATCATATGAGCTGCAGTGATTGCAAAAGAGCCACCTATATTAGTAAGCTCGCCCATCAAATCTCCTGTAGTATTTGCTGCATTAAAACTTGGCATAGGAACTTTAAAATCAATAGTTTTTCCATAAATATCTGTAACTTCTATATTATTACCTACTTTAAATTTGCCTTTATTATTTCCAAAATCTAAATAATCTTGATAAGCAAAATTAGGATTTACAACACCTGCAAATAAATTAACACTAAGTAAAATGGCACTATATTTGATTTTCATAGTGGCTCCTTATATTAAAATTATGTTTTATAATAATATCAATATACTTTAAATTCTCTTTAAAGAATAATTTTTATTAAAGGAAAAAATATGAAATTATTAAGCATAGCTTTAGAAAATTCTGCAAATTCTCATCTAAAACATATATTAAAAAAATTAGATAATATAGAATTATACGGGATTTATGATATTAATTTAAAAAATGAAATTCCTATTTTAAATTCTAATAATTATTGTGATTTTACAGAATTTAATGCTATGGGTTTTGTGCAGATTTTGCCACTTATTTTAAAGGCAAAAAAAGCTATAAAAGATTTGGTTCAAATAGCACTTAATGATAAAATTGAAAAGATTTTATTAATTGATTCTCCTGCTTTTAATATACCATTTGCAAAAGCCTTAAGAAAAGCAGGTTTTAAAGGCAAAATTATTTATTTTATCTTGCCACAAGTTTGGGCTTGGAAAAAAGGTAGGATTAAGGTGGTTGAGAGTTTATGTGATGAATTAGTTGGGATTTTGCCTTTTGAAAATCAGTATTTTAAAAAATCTCATTATTTTGGAAATCCAAGTAATGAAGCATTGAAAGATTATTTTAAAGAAAACTCAAATTCTAAAAAATTAATAGCCTTTTTACCAGGTTCAAGAAAAAGCGAAATCAAATCTTTAATGCCGATTTTTAGGAATTTAAAACAAGATTTTAAAGACTATGAATGCGTAGTTTGTGTGCCAAATTTTTTAAAAGATAAATTATATTTATATGGGGATTTAAGCGGCTTTACTATCTCATATGATACTAAGGCTACTTTAAAAGAATGCGAGTTCGCTTATATTTGTAGTGGGACTGCAAGTCTTGAAGCAGGGCTTATTGGAAATGCTTTTTGTTTATGTTATAAGGCTAAAATGATTGATTATTTCATAGCAAAAACTTTAGTAAAAATCAAATTTATTGGACTTTGTAATATTATTTTTGATAAGCTCAATTTGGGCGAATTTCATAAAGAATTCATTCAAAATTTAGATAAGACAGAGTTATTAAAAGCATTTGAAAATGCAAATAAAGATGAATTTTTAGAAAAATCAAAAAAATTAAGAGAATTAACTAAAGGTGAAATAGCAAATAATTTAGCAAAATTAATCAAGGAGTAATAATATGGAAATGATGACACAAAAAGGATATGAAAAATTATTTAAAGAATTAGAGCATTTAAAGGTAGTTGAGCGTCCTAATGTGGTAAAAGAAATTGATATTGCAAGGTCTCACGGAGATTTAAAAGAAAACGCTGAATATCACGCAGCAAGAGAAAAACAAAGCTTTTTAGAAGGCAAAATCGCAGAACTTAGCGAAATTTTAGCAAATGCTAAGATAGTAAATCCAGCAGAATTTAATCACGATAAAGTAAGATTTGGTAGCACGGTTTTGATAATGGATTTAAATACAGAAGAAGAAAAAACATTTAGCATAGTAGGAAATAGTGAAAGCGATTTAGATAAAGGCTATATCAGTATAAACTCACCTATAGCAAAAGCTATGATAGGTAAAGTTGAAGGCGATGAGTTTAATGTAGTATTACCTAAAGGTAAAGCTAGTTATGAAATACTTGAAATTTATTATAAAGAGCTTGATATTTAATGCTTGTATTAAAAGAAGGAGCAATTTTTATAGCCGATGTGCATTATGATAGCACTAGGCTTGATTTTGTAGATTTTATAGATTTTTTAAAAAAGACTAATCCACCACAAGTAATACTTCTAGGAGATATTTTTAATCTTTTAATAGGTGGAATTTCAAGTTGTAAAAACGATAATTTAGATATTATAAAAGCATTAGATGATTTAGCTTTAAAAATAGAAATTATTTATTTTGAAGGAAATCATGATTTTAATTTAACTAAGCTTTTTAACAATGTAAAAATCATTAAAAATCAACCAATTTTAGCAACTTATAACGATAAGATTTTTGCTATATCTCACGGAGATATATTCTTGCCAATCATCACTAAAATAGCTCTAAGATTTTTAAGATTTAGCTTTGTAATTTTTATATTAAATTTATTAAATATTTTAAGTTTTGATAAAATTTATCAAAAGATTTGCAATCAACAAAAGGTAAAAAAGCTATATAAAAAATTAGATTTTTTTAAAAAATTAATGGAATTTAGAATTAAAAAATATAAAAGTTTTTTTGTAAAAAAAGGCGTAAATATTGATTATATAATAGAAGGACACTTTCATCAAGGAGATGAGTATTGCTTAGAAAATATAAAATACAAGAATTTAGAAGCTTTTGCAAATGACCGAAGTTTTTTTATACTAGAATATGGCTTTATAAAAAAATATAACTTACCCAGAAAGGAGTAAATATGGCAGAAGATAAAGTCTTAAAGGCTGATTCTAATGAAATGGAACTTGTAGATTTTCGTATCTATAAACAAGGACAACATAAAGTCTATGAAGGAATTTATGGAGTTAATGTTGCTAAAGTTAAAGAAATCATAAAAATACCTGCACTTACAGAATTACCAGGTGTTCCTGAATATATTGAAGGAGTATTTGATTTAAGAGGAGTTGTAATTCCTGTAATAAATTTAGCTAAATGGATGAATATAATTGAGCCAAAAGATATGGTATTAAAACCTAGAATTATTATTGCTGAATTTTCAAATATTATGATAGGTTTTATAGTTCATGAAGCAAAAAGAATTAGAAGAATTAATGCAAGTGATATTAGAGGTTCTGATTTTTCAACAAATACAGGCGGATTTGATAAAAGTCAAATAACAGGAATTGCTAAGATTGAAAATGATGAAGTTTTATTAATCTTAGACCTTGAAAGAATTGTTGAAGAGCTTGGAATTTACTCTCCAAAAATTGATATAGAAGAAAAAGAAATCAAAAAAATGACAGGAACAGCAGTTGTATTAGATGATAGCTCAACTGCTAGAAAATTGGTTCGCGATGCACTTGATAAAATGGGCTTTAAAGTAATTGAAGCAAAAGATGGTGTAGATGGACTTAATAAAATGAATGAACTTTATGAAGCATACAAAGGCGATATTGCTAATCAAGTAAAAGTTATTATTAGTGATGTTGAAATGCCACAAATGGACGGATTCCACTTCGCTTCAAGAGTTAGAGAAGATATTAGATTTAAAGGTATTCCAATTATCTTCAACTCATCTTTAAGTAATGAATTTTCAACTCTTAAGAGTAAAGATGTAGGTGGAGATGCCTTTTTAACCAAATTTGATGCTAATGTATTTTACAAAGAAGTATCAAGAGTAATTGAATCATATATTAAAAAGTAAGGAGCGTAGATATGGAAGATATGCAAGAGATATTAGAAGACTTCTTAGTAGAAGCTTTTGAATTAATTGAACAAATAGATCACGATTTAGTTGAGCTTGAGAGTAATCCTGAAGATTTAGAATTGCTAAACCGCATTTTCCGTGTTGCTCACACTGTTAAAGGAAGTTCAAGCTTTTTAAACTTTGATGTTTTAACAAAACTAACTCATCATATGGAAGATGTTTTAAACAAAGCTCGTCACGGCGAATTACTAATAACTCCTGATATTATGGATGTTGTGCTTGAATCAATTGATATGATGAAAGACTTATTACATTGTATTAAAGATAATGGCAATGATACAGCAATAAATATGGATATTAGCTCAATTTGTAGCCGTCTAACTGCAATTAGCGAGGGTAAAATTTTAAGCGAAGTTAAGGCTGAGCCAAAAAGTTTAAATGAAAAAATTGAAGAATTAATTGAAAAAGATTCAAATAGTAATGAAGAAGAAGTAGATGTAAATTCTTTAAGTGCTGATGAAGTAGAAGCTGAAATTGAAAGATTATTAAAACAAAGAAAAGCTGAAGATAAAGCAAGAAGAGAAGAGAAAAAACAACAAGAAGCAGTGGTAGAAACTAAAAAAGTTGAAAAAGTAGTTGAAACACCTGTTGAAAAGCCGGTAGAAAAAATCTCTGAAAGAGCTAGTGAAAAACAAGATACAAGAGAAGCTAGAAATGCAAAACAAGCACCTGTAGCTGCTGATAAAGGCAACTCATCAAATATGGAGCAAACTATTAGGGTTGAAGTAAAAAGACTTGATAACCTAATGAACTTAATAGGCGAACTTGTATTGGGTAAAAATAGACTTTTAAAAATCTATGATGATGTTGAAGAAAGATATGAAGGCGAAAAATTCATAGAAGAATTAAATCAAGTTGTAAATCAATTAAGCGTAGTAACAACTGATATTCAATTAGCTGTAATGAAAACAAGAATGCAACCAATTGCAAAAGTATTTAACAAATTCCCAAGGGTTGTTAGAGATTTAAGCCGTGATTTAGGAAAACAAATTGAGCTTGAACTTGAAGGTGAAGAAACAGAACTTGATAAATCAATCGTAGAAGAAATAGGCGATCCTATTATGCATATGATTAGAAATTCTTGCGATCACGGAGTTGAATCAGCAGAAGATAGAATTGCAGCAGGCAAACCAGAAAGAGGAACGGTTCAGCTAAAAGCATACAATGAAGGAAATCACATAGTAATTGAAATAGCTGATGATGGTAAAGGACTTAATGCTGAAGTATTAAAAACTAAAGGTATTGAAAAAGGAATTATTAGCGAAAGAGAAGCTGATAATATGAGCGATAAAGAAGCTTATGGTCTTATATTTAAACCAGGATTTTCAACTGCTAAACAAGTAACAAATGTAAGTGGTCGCGGTGTTGGAATGGATGTTGTTAAAACAAACATTGATAAGCTAAATGGTATTATTGAAGTAGATAGCGAGTTAGGAAAAGGAACGGTTATAAAACTAAAAATCCCATTAACACTAGCTATCATTCAATCACTACTTGTAAAAACTCAAGAAGAATTCTATGCAATTCCACTTGCTAGTGTTCTTGAAACGGTAAGAGTTGCTATTGATGATATTTATACAATTGAAGGCAAAAATGTTTTAAGACTTAGAGATGAAGTTTTATCACTTGTAAGACTTAGTGATTTATTTGGAGTAAAACAAGTACTTGAAAATAGCGAACAAGCTTATGTAGTTGTTGTCGGTGCAGCAGCTTCTAAACTTGGAATTATAGTAGATACTTTAATAGGTCAAGAAGAAGTTGTAATTAAATCTATGGGATATTATTTACAAAATATCACAGGAATTGCAGGCTCAACCATTCGTGGAGATGGTAATGTTACATTAATAGTTGATGTTGGTGCAATGATGGATATGGCAAAAGATGTTAAAGTAGATATTAAAGCTAATAACGACACAGGTTCAAAAGTTTCAAAAGATAAGCCAAGTGATTATGTAGTTTTAGCGGTTGATGATTCTCAAATTGATAGAGGAATTATGAAAAAAGCATTAGAGCCGCTTGGAATTAAAGTAATTGAAGCAAGCAATGGTGTAGAAGCTTTAAATATAATTAAAAGCGGAGAGCATTCAATAGATGGAATGCTAATTGATATTGAAATGCCAAGAATGGATGGTTACACACTAGCAGCAGAAATTAGAAAATATGCAAAATATAGAAATCTACCACTAATTGCTGTTACAAGTAGAACTAGCAAGAGTGATAGACTAAGAGGCGTAGAAGTAGGAATGACTGAGTATATTACAAAGCCTTATTCTTATGAATATTTAGAAAATGTAGTAAGAAAGAATTTAAAATTAGGATAATGTAATGGAAAGATTAAATCAAGTTTTAAATAGACAACAAGAACAAGTTAAAGGTGCTTCTGGTAGAGATGTAAAAGAAGAACAAATTAGACAATTAGTAGGATTTATGATTGATGAAGAAGAGTATGCAATTCCAATTCTAAGCATACAAGAAATCATAAAGCCTATTGAATACACTAGAGTTCCTAGCGTTCCTGATTATGTATTAGGAGTATTCAATATGCGTGGTAATGTAATTCCATTAATTGACCTTGCAAAGCGTTTTGGCTTGGGTAGTTCAAAACATACTCAACATACAAGATATATAGTTTTAAAAGGTGAAGAAGGAAATATCGGTTTTGTTATTGATAAATTAACAGAAGCTATCAAAATTAAAGAAAGTAATATTGACCAACCACCTGAAACTTTACTTAAAGAAAAAGGTATGATTGATGGAATTGGCAAGCAAGAAAATAGTATTTTAACTATATTAAAAGTTGAAGCTTTAATGAAAAGGGATTTTTAATGAGTGGATATAGCATTTGGTGTGATTTTATTGAAAATAGTTTTTTAGATAATGAATTTTTACAAATGCTAGCTAGTGGCACTATAAATGGTGCTACTAGTAATCCTAGTATATTTAAAAATACAATTACTACTTCAGCATATTATAAAGAAAGAATTAAGCAATTAAATATAAAAAATAAAGAAGAATTATTTTTAACTCTAGCCTTAGAAGACATTAAAAAAGCAGCTATTAAAATGAGCCATTTGTATGCAAAAGATAGCAATAATGGTTTTATTAGTTTTGAAATAAATCCACTAAATAGCAATAATGCAGGTCTTAGTATTGCAGAAGGTTTGAAAATTGCTAATTTGATAAATATGCCAAATTTAATGATAAAAGTGCCGGCAACTAATGCAGGATATGAAGTTATGAATACATTGGCAAGTTATGGAATTAGCATAAATGCTACACTAATTTTTTCTTACGAACAAGCAAAAAAATGTAATGACGCAATAGCACAAGGTATGAAAAAGTATAAAGCAAAAAATCCTAATGGAATAATTAATAAAGGTGTAGTTAGTATTTTTGTAAGCAGAGTTGATAGCTTATTAAATAATAGATTTAGCGTTAAAAACCAAATAGGAATTCAAAACGCAATTTATTCAGCATCTAAAGTTGGTAGTGAAAATATAAGAGCTTTATTTGCAAGTACAGGAACAAAAAGTAATGATTTAAGTAAAGATTATTATTTAAAAGAACTAGAATTTAATAACACTATAAATACAGCTCCAATTAATGCTATAAATGCCTATAAACCTAGTAAAACTATAAAGAATTTAAATCAAGAAATAATTTCAAATTCAAAAGATTTTATATTCTCAACTATAAACGAAATTGAGTATAATGCCGCTTGCAAAAAACTTTTAGAAGATGGATTAATCCAATTTGAAAAAGCATATATAGATATTTTAGAAAGTCTTTAAAGGTTATTAATGGAAATAGATTTAGAAAATATTCGTTGGGAATTAAGAGATAATTTAGATGGTTGGTTAAATACCTTAATTGAAGTTGGTGGAAGTGATTTGCACCTTAGCTCAAACCTAAATCCAAAAGGTAGAGTAAATGGAGAAATTAGCGAAATAGCACCTGATATTATATCAAGAGAAGATATGTTAGATTTATGTAAAGCCCTAACAAGGGGAGATTTTACAAGATTTGTAGATAATAAAAATATAGACTTTTCTTATGAGCCTAAAAATAAAGATAAATTTAAATATAAAGGTTCTTTTCGTGTGAATTTATTTTTTACAATGAATGGACCTAGTGCTGTTTTTAGAACAATCCCTGATACTATGCCAAGTTTTGAAGCATTAAAACTGCCAGAAGTTATTAAAGATATAACAACAACAGAAACAAGGGGATTAATATTAGTTACAGGACCAACTGGTAGTGGTAAAACGACTACACTTGCTTCAATCATTGAATATATTAATCAAAACTACCATAGACATATTATCACTATTGAAGACCCAATTGAATTTAAATATAAACCTGCAAAATCAATAGTAAATCAAAGAGCTATAGGACAAGATGCTTTAAGTTTTCAAGATGCACTAAGAGCAGCTTTAAGGGAAGACCCTGATATTATTCTAGTAGGTGAAATGAGAGATTTAGAAACCATTGAAGTAGCAATGCACGCAGCAGAAACAGGACACTTAGTTTTAAGCACACTTCACACAATTAATGCACAAGAAACATTAAATAGGGTTTTAGGAATGTTCCCTAAAGAAGAGCAAAACAGAATTAGAAGTTCATTTTCTGGAGTATTAAAGGCTGTTATTTCTCAAAGATTATGTAAAACCACAGATGGAAAAAGAACAGCTGCTATTGAAGTTTTAAGAGGAAATGAGCGTATAAAAAGACTTATTTTAGAAGGTAGGGAAAACTCAATAGGCGATGTATTAAAAGAAGGCACAATGAAAATGCAAAGTTTTGACCAACATTTGCTAATGCTATATAAATCAGGAAGAATTACAGAAGAAGAAGCGTATGATAAAGCAAGTAATGCAAATGACTTGAAAGTATTAATTGATGGTTATAAATTTGGAGAAGCTAAAAAATCATCATCTAATGTAAGCACTGGTTTTCAATTTAAACTTGCTTCTCAAGAAGAATAATATTTTTATTAAACTTTTTATAGTATTATTCACACTTATTTTTTTTGAAAGGACATTTTATGTTAGAAGGACAAATTAGACAGAGTATTGGTAGAAAGTCAGCTAAAGCTGCTAGACAAGATGGTATGCTAATTGCTAATATCTATGGCAAAGGCGTTGAAAATATCCATGCGGTATTTAAAACAAACGAATTTATTAAAGAAGTTCGTAAAAAAGACGGATTAATTTTCCCTGTTAGTGTTGATGGTAAAACTTATGAAGTTGTAATTGTTGATTATCAACACCATCCAGTAACTAGCGAAATTAAGCACGTTGATTTAAAAATAGCACTAAAAGGTGTTGAGAGCTTTTATATGGTTCCAGTAAAAGTTGTAGGAACTGCAAAAGGTCTTAAAAATAAAGGTGTATTAATTCAATCAAAACGCCGCTTAAAAGTAAAATGTAAAGCAGAAAATTTACCTAATTTCTTTGAATTAGATGTAACTGATTTAGATGTTGGTGATGCTTTATTAGTAAGAGATATTAAAGTTGCTGATAATGTAAAAATTATTGACGCTGGTCGTGTAGCTGTTGTTGGAGTTGAAAAAGCTAGATGATTTTAGTAGTAGGCTTAGGAAATCCTGGCGAGAAATATGCAAATACTCGCCACAACCTAGGCTTTATGTTAATTGATAAATTACTTAATTCTTCTTACACTAAACAAAGTTTAAACTGCAATGGAGAACTTTATAAAAAACAAAATATATTACTACTCAAACCACTAACCTACATGAATAATTCAGGAGAAAGTGTAAAGAAAGTCGTAGATTTTTATAAACCAGAAAGAATAATTGTATGCCACGATGAAATGGATATAAATTTTTCTAAGCTAAAAATTAAAAAAGGTGGTAGTTCTGGTGGTCATAATGGGTTAAAATCCATAGATAACTTTATAGGTAATGATTATGAAAGAATTAGATTAGGAATTGGAAAACCTGATTTAAAATATGAAGTTATTAATTATGTTCTTGATAATTTTAATGAAAATGAAAAAAAAGAATTAGAAAACTTCTTAAATTATTCAAAAGACGCTTTAGAATATCTTTTAGACAATGATATATTAAAAACTCAAAATAAATTTCATAATTAAACACTTTCAAATAATTAATAAAATCATTATTCTTAAATAATTAATAATACAAATATGTATTTAAATAGCCTAATATTTTAGTTATTGTAGTTTTGCCAAACTCATAAATAAATTACAATTTATAATAATCGTGGTATAGACTTAAAATAAATCATACTTAAAGCCTATGTAAAATATTTATTTAAAAATAAAATTTTTCAAAATAAGATAAATTAAATTACAAATATAAAATTATTTATCAACTAACTCCATTAATAAAACACTCATTAAATATTTATAAATGTTTAAAAAGTTAATTTTATGAATTTAAAAATATACTTATATGATTAAATCACAAAAAGATAATTTATAAAAAACTTAATATATTCAAAATCTACATATATTTCTAAAAATATAAAAGTAAAAAATTAACAAATTCTCTAATTTGAACTATTTATAAAACACTTAGAAAATAATTAATTTAGCTAGTTGATTATATCTAATAAGTTACTTTAATAACCTATAATCGCGACATTTTTTTAAAAAAAGGATTAAAGTGGCAGAGATAAAACTACAAGGACATACACTAAAATCATTTGACTTAAAAACAAAACCAATTATGCAAGAATACTTAAAGGATTTTGATGTTAATGTCAGTGATTATTCATTTTGTGCGAACTATATTTGGCTTTCTAAAGCTAGTGGATTTTATTCAATAATCAATAATACATTTTGCTTATTTGTTATGAATGGTGGAGAATTATCTATGTTATTACCACCACTAGGAAAACCTCAAGATTGTTATGATAGCATACCAGAATGCTTTAAGATTATGAATGAAAACAATACTTCTACATATTACTCTAAAATTGAATATGTTTGTGATAACTTCTTAGAAGGATTTATTACCCATACAAATGAAGGTGAAGTTATGTTTAGCTCACTAGATAATTATATAATAGAAAAAAAATTAGCAGATTATATATATGTAAGCGATGATTTAATAGAGCTTAGGGGTAATGCTTATCATACTAAAAGAACCGAAATTAATAAATTTAAAAGAGTATATCCAAATTATTTTTTACAGACATTAGATTGCAAAAAACATAGCGATGATATAAAAATGCTTTTTGATAAATGGGTAAGCGATAGGATTAAATATGTTCCAAAAGCAGAAGTAGATGCGTTTTTAGATGGAATTTATCAAGAAAGATTAGCGATTAAAAAATGCTTACAAGATTACGAGACATTAGGACTAGATGGCTTAGTAATTTATATTGATGATGAATTAAAAGGCTTTACAATAGGCGAAAAAATATGTAGCGATACAGCAAGTGTATTGATTGAAAAAACTGATTTTGAAACTTTAGGTTGTGCTCAATTTATATTTAGAGAGTTTTCAAAAATTTTAAAAGAAAAATATGATTGTAAATACATAAATGTGGGAGATGATATGGGCTTTGAAAACCTAAAAAAAGTTAAAATGTCGTATCGTCCAGAAAAAATCATACCAAAATACACAATATATCAAAAACTATGATTATAAAAGCTACTAAAACTCATTTAAAAGACCTTTTGCTAATTGAAGAAGAATGTTTTAAAAATGATTGTTTTAAGTTAAGTAAAAATAATTTCTTATATCACATAAAAAAAGAAAATATATTTATTTTTTTATGTGATAAAAAGGTAGCTGGATATATTATGAAGCTTACTTATAAAAATAGTATTAGAATATATTCTTTAGCGATAAAAGATGAATTTAAGGGTTTAAAAATAGGCACAAAATTATGCGAAGAACTAATTAATAATGCTAAAGTATTAAATAAAGAAAAGATATTTTTAGAAGTAAGAGTAAGCAATATAAATGCTATTAATTTATACAAAAAACTTCAATTTAAAGAAGAAAAAATCTTAAAAAATTATTATAGCAATGAAGATGGTATTAAAATGACGCTTATATTAAAGCCTAAAAATTAGGCTTTAAGTTTATTTTCTAATATGGGCGTTTCCTATGATTTGATATTTTGTAGTTGTTAATTCATTTAATCCCATAGGACCTCTTGCGTGAAGTTTTTGAGTGCTTATTCCTATTTCAGCCGCATAGCCAAATTCCGCACCATCGCTAAATCTAGTGCTAGCATTTACATATAAAACTGCTGAATCAATCTCATCTAAGAACTTATTAATATTAGTATAATCTTGAGAAATTATCGCTTCTGAATGATTTGTGCTGTATTTTTGAATGTGAAGTATAGCTTCATTAATATCATCTACTATTTTAATAGCTAGTATTAAATCTTCAAATTCTTCTTCCCAATCACTATCATTTGCCTTTTTATAATTTTTTAAAAATTTCTCACACTTAGCACAAACCCTAAGCTCTACATTAGGCATTTTGCTTTCTAATAAAGGCAAAATTTCGCTAGCTATATTTTTATTAATGAGTAAAGTCTCTACACTATTACATACCCCTGGTCTTTGCGTTTTAGCATTATTTATTATATTTATAGCATCATCTATTTTCGCATTATAATCAACATAAATATGACAATTCCCTACTCCTGTTTGAATACAAGGAATTAGACTATTATTTTTAACTTCATTAATCAAACTAGCACTACCTCTTGGAATTACCACATCTATATAATCATTCGCCCTTAAAAGTTCTTTTACTAAATCCCTGTTAGTATCACTTACAATCTGAACGAAATTCTCATCTAAATCAAATCTTTTTAATACCTTTTGAAAAATTGAAACTAAAAATAAATTAGTATTTAAAGCTTCCTTTCCACCCCTTAAAATCACTACATTAGAGCTCTTAAAACATAGTGCAAAAGCATCTACGCAAACATTAGGACGAGATTCAAAAATAATAGCAACTACTCCTAAAGGCACCTTAATTTGCTGCATTTTTAGACCATTTTCTAAAGTCTTTCCAAATACCACCCTACCCACTACATCATCAAGTAAAGCGACATTTCTTAAAGTGCTTATCATATTATTTATTCTATTTTCATTAAGTCTTAATCTATCTACAAAAGCACTTTTTAGATTTGAATTATCATTAATATCTTTAAGGTTTGCTTTTAATAAACCATCAATATTTGCAAGTATTTCATCAGCACAAGAATTTAAAACTTCTTTTTTAATACTTGAATTAAGCTTAGCTAATTTAGTCTTTGCATTTTTTGCGTTTTGGCATAAAATATCAATCATTTTTACTCCTTATCAAAAATAGTTCCTATATCAGCACCACTAATTAACTCGCTAATATTCATAGGATTAGAGCCATTTAAAATAGCCATTCTTACACCATTTTTAGCACAATTACTTGCAGCTTGTAATTTTGTCTTCATACCACCTATACTAAACTCACTACCTTTATCTCCGCCCATTTGCATAATCTCATCTGTGATTTTTTCTACATAAGAAATTCTTTTTGCATTAGGATTGTTCTTAGGATTTGCTGTATAAAATGCGTCTATATCACTTAAAATTATTAGCAAATCAGCCTTGATTAGACAAGCAACACTAGCTGAAAGGCTATCATTATCACTAAATTCAATCTCATAAGTTGAAATAGTATCATTAGCATTAATTATCGGGATAATTTCGTATTTTAATAAAGTATTTAAAGTGTTTTCAGTATTTTGTTTTCTTTGTTCTATTTCAAAATCATCTTTAGTTAGTAAAACTTGTGCTACAAATGAACTAAAATTAGCAAATGCGTTTTGATAAATATGCATAAGCTCTGCTTGACCTATTGCTGCTGCTGCTTGTTTTTCCATGGTAATTGTAGGTCTTTGCTTAAAGCCAAGTTTTTTTGAACCAACCCCAATCGCACCTGAAGTAACCAATACAACTTCTTTTCCTTGATTTTTCAAATCAGCTAAAACCCAAGCTAACTTATTAATTAATCCTAAGTTTAAATTACCATTTTCATAAGTTAGAGTTGATGTGCCAACTTTGATTACAATTCTTTTGCTATCTTTTAAATTAATTTTTAAATTCTCATTCATATTTTCCCCTTATTTAGAAGAATATTAAATACTTTAAATTAATGCTTAAATATAAAAATTACAAATGAGAATTTAAAATGATTAGAATATAAAATAATAATATTTTACCCCTAATATTAGGGGTAAATTTTAGTAAAATATTATATGAACTTTTTGACTTCCATGAACTCCAAAAACGGTTACAAGCTCAATATCAGATGTTCTACTAGGACCTGCAATATATAAAATATTAGTAGGTAAAATCTCATTTTCAGCTTTTATTCTAGCAAGACCACTAGCAAGTGAAGGCTCAATTTTTGTTTTATCAAGTAGCATAATGCAAAGCATTGGAGCAAGGCTTAGCATTCTTGGTTGATTTGCACTTGATTTTATACAAGCAACCCCATGTGAGCTAATAGCAAATTCTACATCAATTACTGAAAAATCACTATGAAAAACTTCACTTCTTAATTCTTCTACGCTTTTATCAAAACAAACTTTTTTACTTGCATTTATTTTTTCTACATCAGCACTTAGGCTTTTTGGATAAATTAAAGATGAATATCCATAAGAGCTTGTGATTTTGTTTATTTCATCATAAACATTGTCTAAGCCACTAACTTCATGAACTTCAAATTTGTTTTCACTCATTTTAGTTTTAGTTTCTTCTAAAGGATTATCGCTTTGTTTTATATGCACACTTGGGTCTATACTTTTATCATTTAACTCGTGTCTTACACCACATTCAATTGCATTTAAAATCTGATTTCTTGAGCGATTGCTTATCTCTTCAATTCTCTTATTCATAAGAAACTCCTTCTAAGTTTTCTAATTCTTTATAAATATTTCCTTTAAGTTCAGGTAAGTCTTTATAAGTAGCCCAATTTTTAAGCACAGGTAGGCTTGTTCCTAGACTTTGTAATAGCCAGTTAAACTTACTTGCGTTACCAATAGCAACTCTCCACATTTTTGGACTTGTAGCAATATCAGCAAACTTAGCAAATCCATAGCTTTCCATTGCACTATGCTCTAATTCATTTGCACCTAGTGGAGCATTGTCCCCAGCTTCACCTATCTTATCACGGCGTAATTTTCTAATCATACTATCAAGTGGGATTTTTACAGGGCAAACTTCAGAGCAACGACCACATAAAGAACATAAACTTAAAATATCTCCATGCTCTTTCATACCGAATAATTGCGGAGATATAACTTCTCCAATTGGCCCAGGATAAACAGCATCATAACTATGACCGCCGATTTTATCATACACAGGACAAAAGTTCATACAAGCACCACATCTAATGCAGCGTAATGCTTCATAATAATCTTCGTTACTTAAAATATTTGTTCTATGGTTGTTAAATAATATTATATGCACTTCTTTAGGGCCATCTAATTCATCAGCTTTTCTAGGACCTGTAATGATATTATTATATGCAGGAATAAATTGTCCTGTAGCAGATGGAGTTAATAATGTATCAGTTGTAGCTGCATCAGTAAAACTCTCTACTATTTTTTCAATTCCACAAATTGCTACATGAATAGTTGGAGCAGTTGTACACATTCTACCATTGCCTTCGTTTTCAATCAGCCAAATAGCACCTTCACTTGAAATTGCAAAATTTACCCCGCTAATTCCCATCTCTAAACCTTCAAATTCATTTCTTAAATGAGTTCTAGCAATTGCATTTAATTTTTCAGGCTCACTTTCTTTAGCTACGCCTAATTTTTCGCTAAATAACTCTCCTATTTCATAACGATTTTTATGAATTGCAGGAACAACTATATGAACAGGAGTTTCATTACCTAATTGTAAAATCAGCTCTCCTAAATCAGTCTCAATTGCATTTAAGCCTTTGTGTTCTAAATAGTGATTTAAGCCTATTTCTTCACTAGCCATTGATTTACCTTTTAAGACTTTACTGATTTTCTTTTCCATCATTAGCTCATAAATTATCTCACAAGCATCTTCTTTAGTATTTGCAAAATGCACTTTCATTCCATTTTTTGTAGCATTTTTTTCAAATTCTAATACCCTATCTTTTAAGGTATATAAAGCATTATTTTTAGCTTTTTGTGCTTTTGTTCTAAGCCCTTGCCAATCTTGAAATTTTGCATTTATTAGGTTTTTTCTTCTATCTTGTAAGGCGTGCATTGCAGAGCTTACATTTTCTCTCATTTGTTTATCAGCTAATTTAGTTTTAATTAATTCACTATGATTTTTCATATCTTTTCTCCTTGCATTCTAGCAGCTAAAAAGTCATATAAATGATAAGTTTTGATATCAAGACCCATTTTTGCAATAGTTCCACGAATGTTTAATAAACACCCACCATCAGCTGAAATTATAACCTTTGCTCCACTTTCAACTATATCATTTACTTTTGCAGTTGCCATAGCGTTTGAGATTTCAGGCTCTTTTACACTAAAAGTCCCACCAAATCCGCAGCATTCTTCTTCGTATTTAAGCTCAACTAATTCAACATTTTTAAGACTTCTTAATAAATTTTTAGAAGCTTCAATGCTTTTTTGCACTCTTAAAGCATGGCAATTGCTATGCCAAGTAACCTTAATAGGCTCTCCTTTATCTTCTATCTTAAATCCGATTTGTTCTAAATATTGACTAAGTTCTATTACTTTTGAGCTAAATTTTTTAATTTTTTCATAATTTGCGTCATCTTTAAAAAGCTCAACATAATCATGGCTCATCATACCACCGCAACTTCCACTAGGAATTACTACTGGTAAATCTTCACTAAATAATTCGGCATTATATAAAGCTACTTTTTTAGTATCTTTAAAATATCCTGTGTTATAACTTGGCTGACCGCAACAGGTTTGATCTTTTTTAAAAATCACTTCAACTCCAGCACTTCTTAAAAGCTTAATAGAGTTTAAAATAGTATTCTGCATAGCAGCACTTGCTAGACAGGTCGCATAAAAATATACTTTTTTTTGCATTTTTAACCCTTTTTAATAAAATGATAATTTATTATATAACTTTAAAAATATTAAAGGGTTAAAATGGTTTTTTATGCGATTATTTTTTTAAATGTGTTGATTTATTTACTTGAATTTTTATTTGGTAAATCTGTATTTATAAATAACTTTGCACTTTATTATGGAAGTGATTTTTATACATTTTTTACCTACTCGTTTTTGCACGGAGATTTTGAGCATATTTTTATGAATATGGTAATGCTTTTTATGCTATCTCAAATTCTTAGATTTTTAAATATCAAACACTTACTAATTGTATATTTTGTAGGTGCAATTATTTCATCTTTGGGGTATTATTATTTAATGATAAATATGGGATATTATAATTTCATTTTACTTGGAGCTAGTGGAGCTATTAGTGCTTTGATGGGTTATGCTGCAATTATTTTAAGACAAAATGGATTTTTAATAGCTATTGTAGTAACTAGTATAATTTCTGCTGTGATTTTTCAAAATATTGCTTGGCAGGCTCATATTTTTGGTGCTATTTTTGGCATAATCTATGCTTATGGAATTTATTTTTTAAGGAGATAGAATGAAAAATTTTTTAAAAGGTTTTAGCTTATGCTTTAGTTTATTTATATTCTTTATATTAGGATTAATATCTACTAAAATTTATGAGTATTTAATAAATAAAGATGAAATTGTTATTGAGCAAACAATAGAAGTAGAAAAAAGATTAAATTATGATTCTTATATTTCAAATCCAAAATTTACTATGACAAAACAACTTAGTATAAAAGAAAATCTAAATGAAAATGAAAAGAATGAAATAGAAGAATTGTTCTCTAAGGTATTAGAAAGAGTAAAAGAAAGTAATTTATGTGAAGGTGGAAGCTATATATTACAACCTAATATAGCCTATCAAGATGGAATGAATATTCCAAATGGTTATAAATTTGATTCTGCTTTAAGATGCGAGTTTAAAAAAGAAGAATATCAAAACTATAAGAATTTATTAAAAGATATAGATAACATACTAGCTAATAATGAGTATATTACAATTAATTCTCCTGCCTTAAATCTATCAGTTAGTAAAGAAGAAATAAGCATAATAAAACAAGAATTGTATGATGAAATATTTAAAAAAGCTATAAGTATAAAAGATAAATATTCTAATCTTACAAATAAAATTTGTGAAATAAAATCAATAAAACATTATGAATTAGCACAAAATCAAATATTAGGTGCTGATTATAAATACGATGATACACCAATAGAAAAAGATAGTGATTTTAAATTAAACGCTACTTTAGAATTAACTTGCAAATAAGGAAAAAATATGAGTGAAATTATAACTAAAGGCTTTGCAGCTTATGACGAAAATGCTAATTTTAAGCCAATTACTTTTAAAAGAAGTGCTTTAAGAGATGATGAGATATTGATTAAAACTATGTATTGTGGGATTTGCCATAGTGATATTCACGCTGCTAAAAACGAATGGAAAGCTACAAAATATCCTATAGTTCCAGGTCATGAAATAGTTGGCTTAGTAGTTGAAATCGGTAAAAATGTAAAAGAATTTGAAATAGGAAATTACGCAGGAATTGGTTGTTTGATTAATTCTTGTGGTGAATGTGATGCTTGTTTAAACTCAAATGAGCAATTTTGTCAAAAAGGTGCTGTTTGGACTTATAATAGCGTTGATTATTTTAATAATTCAGAAATTACTAAAGGCGGATATTCAAATTATATAAAAGTTCATAAAAACTATGCAATTAAAGTTCCTAATAATGCTCCACTAAAACTAATTGCTCCACTTTTTTGTGCTGGAATTACTACTTATTCTCCACTTAAATTCTCTAAAGTTAGTAAAGGTATGGATGTAGCAATCGCAGGATTTGGAGGCTTGGGTGTAATGGCTTTTAAATACGCAAAAGCAATGGGTGCAAATGTTAGTGTAATAGCTAGAAACGATACTAAAAAAGAAGCAGCTATTAAACTTGGAGCAAGTAATTATTATAATGATATTAATAAGGTTGATAAAAAATTTGATGTAATAATTAGCACAATTCCAAGTAAATACGATGTCTTAGCGTATGCGAGAACTTTAAAATACGGCGGAGAAATGGCAATCGTTGGCTTACCACCAATAAACGAACAAGTATCAATTAGTCTAAATGCCTTAATTAGAGTAAGTCATAAGAAAATTTATGGCTCATTAATAGGTGGCATTAAAGAAACTAAAGAAATGCTTGAATTTTCATTAAAACACTCAATTTATCCAGAAGTTAAAATTATAAAACCTAATGAAATCAATAAAGCTTATGATGACTTATTGAATAATTCAAATTCTTTTAGATATGTAATTGATTTTAATGAATAAAAATCTAATTTTAAGCCTAATATCTTTAGGCTTAATATCATTTTTAAGCGTATTAATTGAAACTTCTTTAAATGTAACTTTTGCTTATTTAATACAAACTTTTAATATTGATATTAATAAAGCTTCTTTACTTACTTCTATGTTTTTACTAGCAATCACACTTACAATGCCACTAAGCTCATATTTAGTAAATCAAATAAATACTAAAAAACTTTTTATTTTTACTAATTTATTATTTTTAATAAGCCTAATAATTTGCTCAAGTGCAGGTGAGTTTTATATTTTAGTTTTTGCTAGATTTTTACAAGGAATTGCTGCAGGTATTGCTCTACCGCTTATGTTTAATATGGTAATTTTTAAAGCTAGTGAAAAATACTTCGGATTTTTAATGGGATTTTGTATATTTTTAGTAGCGACTGCACCTGGTTTTGGGCCAATTTATGGTGGATTTATTATGAAATATTTTCAGTTTAAAGATATTTTTATATTTTTAATACCTTTTTTGGTTTTTGCCTTTGTTTTAGGAATTAAAAATATTCCAAATCTTGGAACAAAATATAAATTAGACTTAAAAGAATATATATTAATTGTATTGCTAGTAATTAGTGTTGCTATAAGTATTAAATATATTTATATTTTATTTTTTAGTATTTTAATTATTTTTATGCTAAATAAAAGCAAAATTATTGCAAGTGCTAAGAATTTGCAATTTTTCTCATCTACTTTAATTGTATTTTTAATGCAATTTTTTGCTTTAAGCTACTCATTAATACTACCGAATTATTTAATTATGAATAAAAATTATGATAATTTTGAAGCTAGTAAAGTAATGCTTTTAGGCTCATTAATTGCTGCTATTTTATCTCCAATAAGCGGATATTTAAGCGATAAATTTGGCTCTTTTAAATTAAGTTTGCTAGGTATTTTTATCATAATAATTGCAAATATTTTATTATTAAATATTGAAGAAAAAACTTTATTAAATCTTTCAATATGTTATTTAATTTATGCTTTCGCACAAGGCTTATCTATGAGTGCTTTAATTTCTTACTCTATAAAAATTTCTAAAGATAAAACAAATGCAAATAATTATATAAATACTTTTCAACAAAGTTTTGGAAGCTATGCTGTGATGATAATATCTATAATTTTTAATAATAATTACGAAATTGGCTTTTTAAATTCTATAAAATTAATATTATTTTTAGCATTTTTACAATTAATCTTAATTTATTTTGCTTTTAGAAAAAAAATCTAGCAATGGGTTTTTAATCATTGCTAGATTTTTTATTATATAAACTTATATAAAGAATGTAAGTGATATAAAATAAGTTGAAAGCTTTATGTGCTCGTTATTTAAGCTTGATTTTTGTAAAATGTAAGTGCTTTACAAAGTGTATAAAATAAGAGTTTTTGCTTTACATTTCATAAAATGCTTTTAAAAAACCTTTACAACATACTTTACAAAATCTTTATAAAAGCCCATTAAATCGGCTTTGAAATACTTTTAAAATCTTTGTAAATAAATATATGCAAAAAATATTGTGGGGACATTTGGGGGATATTTTGTCCCCCATAAATAAAATTATAGCAACATTTTAAGCCAATTTTTTATATTAATCTTGACCATTTCTAACGAATGCAGGTTCGTTAAAATCTCTAGTTTTATAATCTACTTTTATTGTTCCGCCACTTACTTTTTGCATTTCAGGTTGAACTATTTTATAGCTTAACTCTTCTTCACGCTTTTTGCTCTCTTGCTCAATTTTAGCTTTTTGTGCTCTTGTTTCATCAAAACCTGTAGCTATAATAGTAACTTCAACAGCATCAGCTGGCAAGCTAGTATCTAATACATGTCCGCAGAATACATTTAAATCTTCGTTACTAGAATTTGAAATCTCTTCCATTGTCTCAACAAGTTGGAAGAAAGGAATATTTTCACCATAGCTAAAAAATACTATCATAGCTTTAGCATCTTGTAGGTTAGTTGTATAATTTTCTAATAATGGAGAATCAATTGCATTTGCATACGCTTCTTTAATAGCATTTTCACCTTCAGCTCTTCCCATTCCCATAAGTGCTGTTCCACGATGGCTCATAACAGAAGTAACATCTGCAAAATCTATATTAGTATCAGCTTCAATTAATAACATTTTAATTATACCGGTTACAGCATTTACTAAAACATCATTAGCAAATTTGTTAGCTTCTCTAGTATTTAAAGTTTTTGGAACTACTAATTTTAACTTATCATTTTGGATTAATATAACGCAATCACTTTCTTTTTTTAGCTCTTCTAATCCTTTTTCAGCAGCTTTAATTCTAGCTTTTTCATAACTAAATGGGAATGTAGCAACAGAAACAACAAGTATGCCTAAAGATTTTGCAATTTTAGCAATAACTGGACCTGCACCAGTGCCAGTTCCACCGCCTAGACCTTCGGCGATAAATAATAATTCTGTTCCTGCTAAGCGTTCTTTAATTTCATCTTCAACTTCTTCAGCTGAAATTCTACCTATTTCAGGATTTGCACCAGCTCCACGACCATTTGTCTTCTTTGGTCCTAATTGTATTTTAATGTTTGCTTTTGACCTATTTATATCTTGAATATCAGTATTTGCAATCATAATATCTACATTAGAAATATCAACTTTTAAAGAACTAGCACAAGTTTCTACAATATGATTTATCATATTTCCACCTGCTCCACCAACACCAATTACTTTTATCTTAACGCCGCAATCCATTTCACTCTCCATTACTTTAAAATCTATATTATCACCTAAAATATCAAAATCCATTTCTTAAAATATCCTTTCTATATAAGCACAAACTTTCTTCCAAGATTTAGCAAAAACGCCTTCAGATTTTTCTTCATTAGAACTAATCTTTAATGACTCTAATACTTCATCTTTGTCATTTTTTTCAATCTTAAGCAATTTTTGTTCCTTAACATCTATATTTGTGTAATAAGAAGTATTGTTTTTAGTTTCTATTTCTTTATCTACCGAAAAATCTATGATTTTTTCTAATTCTGTGGTTTTTTGTCTAGTTAATAAAACACCACTAGAATTAAGCTCGTATTTAGTATGAAAACCACAAGAATACATACATAGGCCTAATAAACATGTATATTCAGGCATAGTAAAAATCTCATTATCCCCATAAAATACGCTATTTTTTTCTATAACGGTTCTTACGGCTTTATTGTTAAATTTAGGAGTTGCTCTTTCAGCCATATTGTCTATTTTGAAACAACCTCCAGTTAAAACTACTCTTGAGAAAAATTTCTCATAAGGACTATCATCTATGCTAGCATATATACATTCAAGCATTTCTGTAAGTCTCATATTTACACACTTTGAAACTGATTCAACAGATACTCTATCAAGAGTTTGAGAACCGGTTTTGTAATATTCTACATGAGTGCTATTTTCTTCATCTTTAAATAAAGAAAATTGTAATTTAATCTTATCTGCAACCTCATTGCTAGCGGTAAGATATTTAGCAATATCGCTTGTAATATGCCAAGAACCAAAAGGAAAATAATACATCCATATAATTGAATTATAAGCATATATTGCAATATCGCATACTTGCGAACCACAATCAATGATAGCAACACCATTTTCTCTTTCATCGTTATTTAAACAATAAATTGAATTAGCATATATAGAAGATACTAAAACATAGTTTTTTATATCAGCATTTGATAATATTTGCTTTATATTTTCATAATCATTTTTATTCATAGTAATAATATTAGCTTCCAACCTAAAGCTTGAAGCCATCATACCAAGTGGATCTTCAATATTATCAGTATTATTCGCTCTAAATCTATAAGGCAGTATATGAATTGGAATTTGATCGCTATGAATATCTGCAGATGTTCTAGCAGCATTAATTGCTTTTTCTATATCTTTAATTGTAATTGCCGAGCCATTAGCATCTAGCCTTATGTCAGCATATCCAGTTACAGAATTTGTATAAGCTCCACTAACAGAAACAGCAATTTTATCTATATTAATACTTAAATTTTCCTTAACCTTATTTACTGCTTTTTTAATGGAATTACTTGCGTCATTAATGCTTGTAATTTTTCCAGATTTAATTCCGTAAGTTTGTGTATTAGCAACACTAACTACTTTAATACCTTCCCCATCAAAACTAACAATAGCTACTTTTATTAAACTAGAACCAAGATCAATAGCTAAAATATTCAAAATTCACTACCTTTATAATAATTTTTAATTTCATAACGCTTATCTAATTCTTTTATTAAATCATCAAGCATAAGAGTAAAATTAATATTTTTCAACTCATTACTTAAATCAGTATTATTCTTTTCACTTGTATTATCAACTAATTTTTGAGAAAGTATTTCATATACTAATACTTTATCATTTAAAAGCACATAAGATTTTTTAGTATTTTTTAAAAATAACTCGCTCACAAATGTAAAAAATTCTGTATCCGTTAGATCGGTATTATTTTTAGAAACTTTAGATATAAAACCTATATTTTTTCCATTAATTTTATCTTTTTTTAATTCTTCTTCACCTGTATTTGACAATAATTCTTTAAATTTTAATTCTCTTAAATCTTCTTCTACCATCATTTTAGCTTTTTCAAATTCTAAAGCAGTTGGCTGATTTATTTTATCAAGTCTTACTATGTAATATTTATTATCCATAATAAAAGGCTTACTCATTTCACCTACTTTTAAATCTTTATTTTGTAAAACTAATTCAGAATAAGCATTTTGATTTGTAGTTGATTGGAATTTAATTTCATTATTTTTTAACTTAATGTAATCAAGTTTAGCTTCTTTTTCTAACAAACTTAAAGCAAAATCTATCTTAACATCATTTAATGCTAGTTCATATTCTTTAATTTTGCCTTCTTCATCTTTATAATTAAATTTATTATTTTCCCAATAAGCTTTCATATCACTTTCAATTAAATTGTCTAAATTAGGATTTAATGTATATACAGAATAATCATATGATAGTTCAGTTTTATATTCATCTTTATGTTCTTGCCAATAAGACTTTAATTCATCTTCGCTTAATTTGATTTTATCTTCTTCTTTAGACAAATCTATAATTTTTAAATTTATCTCATCTTGCATATTTAAACTAGCATTTGCGATTTCTAATTCTTCTTTATTTGCTGGAACTGCTAGTAATTTTAATAATTTAGAAATTTCTAATTTATTTTTGATTTGATTAGCAAAATCTGCTTCACTCATTCTTAAATTTTTCAAATATGTTAAATATTTACTTTTATCAAATGTTTTATCTTCTTCACTTTTATTAAATAACTCATAGCTAGCTATTGTTTTTACAACTTCTTCTTCACTAGCATAAAATCCCAAATCATAAGCATAATTTAATAATAATTTTTCTCTTATTAATTCCACTAATGCTTGTTTATCCAGTCCTAACTTTAACGCTTGTTCTTCTGTTAATTCACCATTAGATAATTGATTTTGAATATAAAATAATTCGCTATATTTATCATTAAATTCTTTATGTGTTACGCCTAAATTTCCTACTTTTGCTACATATTTGCTTCTTGAACTATTTAAATCTACACTACCCCAACCAACAGTTCCTGCACCAACAAATGCTATAACGCTAATCCAAATTGTAACAACTAAATATTTTTTATGACGCTGCATCCAAGTAATCATTATTTATCCTAATTTCAAGTGTTTTTAAAGAAAAATCCTATCTTATAAGCATTAACAAAGATTTAATTTATAAAGAAATTTTAGCCTGCAAATCTATATCAAAAATTTTAGAAAATAAACCATTAAAATCTCTATCAAAAATCAATAATCCAAAATTCTTTATCATTAAAAAATTAGATTTATTTTTTCTTAATTTATCTATTAAAACATTCATATCTTGCAAAATTAATTCATTTTCTATAAAAATATTTTGATTTTGATATTTCAAGCTTGAACCATTGCATATTTTCATTATATCTTTAGTGCAAACTACGGCTATCACTTTAGCTTGTGAAAAAGAATTATATATTTTTGAATGTAATTTTACATATTTACAAGCATCATATTGCTTATAATTTTCATTTAATAATAATTTAATAAAGAATGAATTATCATCATTAAATATTGTATTTTTGTTTATTAAAAACGCATTATCTTCAAATCTTGAAGATATAGAACCATTAAGTCCATATATAAAGTCTTTTTCATACATTATTTTTGCGTATTTTTTGATTTCAGCAAACATTATTATATCCTTGTTAAAAAGTTTTATTTATTATATATACAATATTAAATTACAAGGTAAGCATTTGCAAATTCATATTCCCGTTTTAAAAGATGAAGTAGTTAAATTATTTAAAGATTTAGATAATGGTTATTATCTTGACGCGACTTTGGGCTATGCAGGACACGCTAGTGCTATATTAAAAAATAATAATAAACTAAATCTAATAGCGTGCGACCAAGATATAGAAGCCATCAATTATTCTAAAGAAAAATTAAAAGAATTTAATGTAGATATTCAAATTTATAAAACAAATTATGAAAATATATTTTCTTTCATTAATAACAAAAATGAAATTAAAGGTGTATTAGCAGATATTGGAGTATCTAGTTTGCAATTAGATAAAGATGATAGGGGTTTTTCTTTTGATTCTAATGAATTAGATATGAGAATGGATAAAAATAAAGATTTTGATGCAAAAACTCTAATTAATACCTATACTAGCAAGCAACTAAGTGAAATTTTTAAAAATTACGCAGAATTACCAGAAAAACTAGCTTCTGATATAGCTTCAAATATTATCAAAAATAGACCTATTAACTCTTGCAAAGAACTTAGTAAAATAATAGGAAATGCAAAGTTAAACAATCGTAGTGTAAGCCTAAAAACTTTAATATTTCAAGCAATTAGAATTGAAGTAAATGATGAATTAGGAGTGCTTAAAAGATTTTTAGAGCAACTAAAAGAATTTAAAAATTGTCTAATTTGTATAATTACTTTTCATTCTTTAGAAGATAAAATAGTAAAAGACACTTTTAAAAAATGGGCAAATAATTGCATTTGTGATGAATTTGCAATTAGATGTGAATGTGGTAATAACCATTCCTTAGGAAAAATTATTACTAAAAAACCAATTGAACCTAGCAAAGAAGAAATAAAATATAATTCTAGGTCAAGTTGTGCAAAACTTAGAGCGTTTTATTTAAAATAATGAAAAACATAAGAACAAGTACAGAAGAAAAAGAAGAATTACTAATAAATAAATACCAAGATTATTCTATTTTAGGTTTTAACAAAAGGCTAATATTATTATTTTTTATAATAATGATTATATCAATTAGCTTAGTTTGGGTTAGACTTCAACTCTATGAATCAAGTAAAGTTTATGCTCAATTAAAAGACAAAAGAGAAGTATTAAGCGAAGAAAATAAAGAGCTTAAAAGAAAAATAGAAGCTTTACAATTTAAAAATAAAATTACAAATTATTTTGAAGTGCAATATGGAACTAAATAAACAATATTTTATTAATTCGTATCAAAAATTAAAAGTGTATTTTCATAAATACGACCCTAGTAATTTTTCATTACTATACGCTATGAAAGCTTGCGTTGGACTTGCTATTTGCTTAATCATAAGCTATTTTACAATTCACGAAAACTATACTATTTTTAGTGTTTTATCTTGTGTTTTTATATTTTATATGAACAATCTTAATTCGGTAGGAACTAAGAAAATATTATATTTGCTAGCTTTTACTTTTTTTGGTTGTTTTTTTGCTCTAGTAGTTCCTTATTTAATCAAACTTGATTTTTTTATGGCAATTCCTAGTTTTATTTGGATTTTCGCTGTTATTTTTGCAGGTGCAATTTCACAAGACGCACTAAAAGTTGGCATATATGCAACCTTACTTGTTATGGCTATGTTAATTAGTGCTAGTCTAAATAATTTTGATTCTTTAGAAGTATTTTATGCGACATTAATTGGCTCTTGCGTAGCAACTATTTTTAGAACTTTTGCATTTTATACTTATGGTGGATTTACTAGAAGAAGTTTTATAATGCTTTTAAATGATTTGATTTATATGAGTGAAAATATGACAAATAGCAAATATGAAATGTGGCAAAATTTATTCGTAACAAGGATAAATGAATTTAAAAGACTTTTTGAAAGCAAATCAGTAAATATAAAAGACTCAAGCCTTATAAGACACCAAGAAATGGCTATGTTTTATTTGCTAAAGTGTGAAGAAATAGCACTTGCTTTATTTTCGTTAAGGACATTTTTTAAACAAAATTCAAAAAATGCTCATATAAAAAATATTCAAAATGAAATTATTTTTAATCTTGAAGAATTAAAAAAGATATTTAAAGATGAAAAAGTCAATCTCAAATCATTTTGTCTTGATAGATTAAAACAATTAAATACCTTACCAATATTATGCACCTTAGTAGAAGTTCTTTATTATAAATTTGAATTATTTAAACAAGGTGGAGCAAAACAATTAACATTAAAACCAAAAGATAAAAAAATCACAATTAAAACTATTTTAGAAAAGTTTCATTTTGATAATAAGTATTTTAAATTCTCAATAAAAGTTGCATTAGCAACTTCGTTTTCGTTATTTTTAGCATTATTTTTCAAAATTGACCACGGAATTTGGATAGCGATGGGTGTTTTTACAATGTTTAAAGAAACCATCAATTCAACTACAATTAATAATAAAGAAACCATTTATGCAGCACTCATAGGCTTTGCATTAGGACTTTTGATTATCTTTTCAATACATTCAAAATTAATTTTTGTAGTGCTATTTTTATCATATTTTGCTTGTATATATTTTAAGCATTTTCCATATTTTATAGCAACTATTTTTATTATGTTAAATCTTGCTATTTTATTTGCAAGTTTAGGGCTTGATTATGAAAGATTACTTGTATATAGATTGATTGATTTTATTGTAGCATTTTTTATAGTTTATACCTTTTCGTATCTTTGGCCTAGCAAAAGCGAAGATGATATAAAACCTACTTTAAAAGACGCAATAAATAATCTTAAAAACTTCTTAAGTGCTGTTATTAAAAAAGAAGATTATTTAAATTATGAAAATAAAATTTTATTAAATATTAAAAGCCTTAAAAACCTTTTATACGAAAGCAGAAACAAACATAATAAAATTGAACAAATTAGACTACTAGAAGCAGTTTTGGAAATGAATAACTTATGTATATCATTAAATGAGTATTTATATTCAAAATATAATAAAATCCAATTAAAAGAACAATCAGATATTGGAATTTTAATCACTAGATTTAAAATGATGGAAAATATAAGCAATGACTTGCCTTATTATTTTTATGATGAAATAGATGATAAAATTCTAACAAACGATGAGAGAATTAAGTATTTTATAAACCAAATCTCAAAACGCCAAGATATAGTATATAAATACCTAATTGATAACTAAAATCACTCTAATTCAACTTGCTCTAATAATAATTCATCGCCACTTTTAATCTCAACATTATTACTAGAGCAATTTTTGCAACAAAACTCATTTTTATTTTGAATAAAACTACAATTACAATCTTTGCAAAAAAGTTCAAGTTCTTTTAAAACTACTTCTAATTTAGCATTGAAATAGCTTGAATTATTATCGCTAGTAAAAGCATTGAAAGCTTCTTTAAAATAATGCTCTTCAACCCCACTAAGCCTACCTATACCAACTCTTACTCTAGTAATTTTTGTAGCTTTATTATTTATTCTAATTCTTTCACACTCATCTAAAAGATTATTAACAATTGCCATTTCATGCATTAGCAAATCCTTGGCAATAATTCGCCTTTTGGCATTTGTAAAATCCTACTTCCACCATAGCTATTATTAAGCTTTACTGATGGGCTTTTTGACTTATGTACTACACCTATTATATTTGCAAAATCATTGTATTTTTTTAATTCTTTTAATACATTTTGTGCATCTTCTTTAGAACAAATACAAACAAATGTTCCTTCATTAGCTAATTCTAAAGCATCAAATCCTAATAATTCACAAAGCCCTAAAACCCCATCACTTATACTAATATCACTTTCATTGATTATAAATTCCAAGCCACTTGATTTTGCTAATTCATTTAACACGCTAGATAAACCACCACGAGTAGCGTCTCTTAGACATTTTATATCGTATTTTAAAATATCTTTTACTTCATTATATAAGCATTTTGCATCACTCATAATATCGTAGTTAAAACCAAATCTAGCAGCCATTACACAAGCTCCATGCCTTCCTAAATCACCACTTACTATAATAGCGTCGCCTTCTTTTATATTTTTTGTGCTAATTTTATTATTATTAATAAATCCATTTGCATCGCCTATACAAGTTGTATTTATATATATCTTATCAGCCTTACCCTTAGGAACTACCTTTAAATCCCCGCACTTAATTCCTACTTCAAATTCTTTTGCAGTATTTGATAAATCATTTAATATTTTTGCTAAATCATCAAGTAAAAAACCTTCTTCTAAAATAAGACCTAAAGTAAGATATTTAGGCTTTGCTCCCATCATCAAAACATCATTTATAGAACCACAAGCTGCGATTTTACCTATATTTGCACCATTGATAAAAATTGGGTCAAGCACAAAAGAATCAGTTGAAAAAGCAATTTTAGAAAAACCATCACAAACAGCAGCATCTTCGCTAAGTCCTTGAGAATTATCAGCTTGAATATGTTTTAAAATAAAATTATTTAAAAACTCATTCATCTCATCTCCGCCACCACCATAGCTTAATAAAACTTGCTTTTGCATAATACTTCCTTTAATTTCCTATTGTGTAATCTCTTACTAATCTAATTTTTGCTACTTTTGATAAAGCTTCTCCTGTCTCAACACTAATTCTTGCTAAAACGGTGTTTTTATCAAATTTTAACGCCTTAGAACTATCAACTTTTGTATATTCTATCGTTATTTTATACTTAGGATCAGAACTACTAGGATAATAGTAATTCTCAGTTACTTTTGCGTTTGACATAACACCTAAATTAGTTGTAGGATCACCTGATTCAAACCATCTACTTAATGCCTTTGCTCTAGCCCCGTCCATTATAAGTTCAACTTGCTCTTTAAGATAAGCTCTAGCTGCAAATGATACGGTGCTTTTTGATGATTGTAGGGTCAAAACTCCAACAACGCTTACTAAAATAATAAATATAATAGCAGTTATCATACTAAAACCTGATTTTTTCATATTATTACCCCACTTTTGCAAACTTTAAGGCTTGTCTTTTTAGTAATAAAACTACCTGGCAAATCATTTACTTCTAAGCATAATTTAATTTTAGTAACGCCGTTATTATTACTAATAATAAAATCACTAACATTATTTACAAGTGTTACTTTATCAATGCTATTTGTTGAGAAATTTGGTCTTTTATCTTTAAAATCATAACTATAATATTTTAATTCACCATCTTCAAACTTAATACCTTCAATCTTATCAACTAATACATATACATTACTAATTGTAAAAATCTTATCACTTAGTTTTAGTTCAATTTTTGCATAATCTTCTTTCTTACCACTACCAACATTTCTTTCAGCTATTTCTAAATCATACAAATCTTTTTCCATAAAAGAAGTTGAAGTTGCTATATTATCCCCTAAAAAATATACGCCTAACTTATCTCCTAAAGAATACGAATTAATAATTTTAGTATTAATACCTTTTTGTTTATGAGAAAAACAATTAAAATAATTTGTTCCATCATAGCAACTTGCTTTATCATTTACAGCTGCTTGAACAACACTTTTAGTTTCATTAAGCCCGTCCCATTTATTATGCTTTTTATCAATAATAGCAATTCTAGCCCATTCAAAAATCTTAAAATCTTTCTTTAAAGAATCATCTTCAATATTAAAAACAAACTTACAATCAGTTACAGAATTTACACATTCAGAATTTTCAGCTTTTTTAAGTCTAAAGCTATTTTTAATGGCATTGTTTAGGTGTGTTGTTAAAAAGTCCATAGTAGCTTGAGATTTAAGCTCAAGTTCATTTAATGCTCTAACTCTTTGTTCGTTATCGTAAGAAAATTTAATAATCTCTATTCCAAGCCCTGCAATTATTCCTAAAATAACAATAACAACAATTAATTCTATTATCGTAAAAGCCTTTTTCATCTACTTCCTTATAAACTTAAATAATTTTTTAATTTTGCTTCATTAGTGCTATCCCAAGTGGTATCACTAGTCTTCATTGCATATTGACTATAAATACTATCTAATCTTCCAAATTTATTAAAAAATACATCAAATGATACAACAGGATTGTCAGTCCCATCTAAAATCTGCATTTGACCTACATACATTGTGCTAGTCCCGCCTATATCTCCACATATACTATTTGTTGATATAGCACAATCAGTAGGGGTTTTAAAACCAAATTTATAAGATGAATCTACTCTTAAAGATTCGCCTTTTTTTGTACGATCGTCTATTAAATACTGACCATATACATAATTTATATTTTGACCTAAAACATTAGAAAAGCTTACATTTTTTTGATTATTTATAGAAATATTATTGATATTTGCAACTGCTTTTACTAATGGATTAACATATGGAGTAGCATAATATCTTGAATTAATATTAATTTGATTTAGCTCATCAACTTTATAAGTTATCTTACCTTGTAAAGCAGGAGTTAATATATATTGAGATAATAAGCTATTGATTTTGTATTCATCATAAGCTATATTAGAATTATCATAAGGTAGATTTCTAATAAGTCCATAAAGTTCTTTTACTACATAAAAATATTCTTGTTTATAACCTACCTCATCGCCTTCTAAACTAGCATTAACTATTTTTGGAATAGCTGCTAAGCTAATTCCAATTACAACCATAGAAAATATAAGCTCAATTAATGAAAAGCCTTTTTTCATCCACGAACCCTTTCGTATTCTTTCATATATTCGCCTAAAATTTTAACTTTTTCTAAACTAGCACTATTGTAAATACTAGCTCTTAATCCGCCAAGTTTTTTATGACCTTTTAAACCTAGCATATTGTGTTCTTTAGCAGCTTTACTCCAAAATTCTAAGTCTAATTCATCATTTCCTGTAGTAAAGCAAACATTCATAACTGATCTATCATCATTATTTACATAAGCTTTGTAAAAATTACTATTATCAATAATATCATAAAGATATTTAGCTTTTATTTCATTTTCTTGATTAATTGCATCAAGTCCGCCTTTAGCTTTAATCCATTTCATAATTTTTGCATATACATAAATAGCAAATGTAGGCGGAGTATTAAATAAAGAATTATTATCTGCATAAGTGTTGTAATTAAACATTTTAGGCATAGTTTTATTTTTACTGCGTTCTAATAAGTCTTTTCTAATAATTAAACATGCAAATCCTGCTATACCAGCATTTTTTTGAACTCCACCATATAAAACACCTATATTTGAAAAATCTAATTTCTTAGAAAAAAAGTCCGAACTAGCATCAACAATCAAAGGAGAATTTGAAATAGGAAGTTGCTTATATTGAGTTCCATGCACCGTGTTGTTTGAACAAATATAAGTATAAGAACTATCATTGTTTAAAGCAATTTTTGGAATATAATTATATTTACTATCTTTTGAACTAGCTACGATTTTTGCATTTACTCCAGCTAAGATAGCTTCTTCGCAAGCTTTTTGCGTCCATACATCAGTATCAATGTATTCACAAGGCTTATTATCTAGGCTAAAATTCATAGCTAATAAGCTAAATTGCATAGTAGCACCACCTTGAACGAAAATTACTTCATAATCATCATTTATTCCATAAAGCTCTTTTGCATCTTTAATAGCGTCATTGTGCATTTGTTCATAATAACTTGAGCGATGACTAATTTCCATAATAGAAAAGCCGTTATTTTTATAACTTAATAATTCTTCTTGAATTTCTTTTAAAACCTCTAATGGTAATTCAGATGGTCCTGCACTAAAATTGTATTGTCTCATTTTTACTCCTTTATAATCTTTGCTATTTTTACACAATCAATTGATTTTAGCGTGATTTCATCGCCTTCTTTTAAAGCACTAAGTTTTATGCCTTTATTATCTTTCATAACTCTAGCATACTCTTTAATGCTTTCTAAGAATGATTGATGAGTGCTTAAAATCTTTTGATAATTGTTTATTTTTACATATTTTTCTTTAAATTTAGGTTTAAAGCTGTTATTTAATAGTATTTTTTGATTTTCTAGTTTGTCTTTTGCTAGTTTTATTTTAAAATCAATGATGTTTTTACTCTTTATAAAATCATTTAAAGATTGATTTTTATTTAAAATAGCCTTATTAAATGATTGCTTTGCTAGTTTTTCATATTGATTTAGGCTAAATTGCATACTTGAAATATTGCTTTTAAGCTTTGTAATATTTATCTTATTTTCATAAACATTATAAAGCTTTTCTTTATTTTCTAAGGCTTTATGAAAATTATTATTTAAAATAGTTTTTTGATTATTTAAAATTAGCTCATTTTGTTTTAAAATATTTTTTAGCTTATTTTGAAATAAAGTCTTTTTATTTAAAAGATTATTTTTATATGAATTAAATTTAAAATTCACTTCTTTTTTAGAAAATTTACTTGCTAAATATAAATAATTTTGCTCTTTTTTATCCAAATGTTTTTTAATAGTTGAATTAAAATAATTTTGCAAATTATCTAAATCTAGCATTCTATCAAACTTATTATAAACCAAGCTTTGCATAGCCGCAGTTGGGGTCGCATAATACTTACTAGCTGCTAAATCACTTAAATGAGTATCTATTTCGTGTCCTAAACCTGTAATTATTGGGATTTTAGATGCTACGATTTGTCTTACTAAAGCTTCATCGTTAAAGCAAAATAAATCTTCTTTACTACCACCGCCACGAGCTATTAATATAATATCAAAATCAAATTCATTAGCCTTTTTAATACACTCAATTACTCTTTTACTAGCATTTTCTCCTTGCATTAAACTATCAAAAAACACTAATTTTATTAAATAAGCTTCGTTGTTTTCATAAACTCTTAAAATATCTTTAGCAGCAGCTGAATTAATAGCTGTAATTACTGCAATTTTTTTAATATTTTTTGGAATTTGTTTTTTATAAATATCTAAAAACAAGCCTTCATCTTTTAATTTCTTATAAAGCTCATTAAAAGCTGCTTGTAATTTACCCAATCCATCGGCTAATTCATAATCAGTGCAGTTTAGTTGATACTTTCCACTAGCAGGATATATGGTAAGTTTTCCAATGGCTATTATTTTATTGCCTACTATTAAATTAGCCTTACCTTTGTTATAGCTTGAAAACATAGTGCAATCAAGGCTTGATAACTCATCTTTAATAGTAAAATACCAATGCCCTGAAGTATGATTTGTAATCTTACTAACTTCTCCTTGAATTGCGATATTTAAAAAAGTATTTTCTAAATTATTTTTAGCAAGATTATTAATTTCGCTTACACTAAAATATGTTTTTTCTAGTTTATTTGCTAACATTTTTACTCGCTATAAACAATGAACTAACTCCAAAACTATAAGTTTTGAAAAGTTTTAAATCAAAATTATGTTCTTTTAATTTATCTTTAAATTCATCATTTGAGTAAAAATCATCAATAGAATTAGGTAAATATTCATAAGCTGCTTTGTTTTTGCTTAAAATTCCACCTATTATAGGTAATATTTTTTTTAGATAAAAATCACGGAAAAATCCTATTATACCGCCCTTTTCTCTTTTAAAAAACTCTAATACTAAAAGCGTTCCATTAGGCTTTAGCACTCTTTTAAATTCTTCTAATGCTTCATCTTTTTCAACCACATTTCTAAAACCATAACTAATAGTAATTAAATCTATGCTTTCATTATCTAATGGTAAATTATTTGCATAGCCTAATTTAAAATCAATTTCTAAATGACGCTTTTTAGCCACTTCTAGCATTCCACTACTTGGGTCAATCCCTACAACCTTTGCATTTGGAATTTTACTTAGCAAAACACACATATCGCCTGTCCCACAAGCAATATCAGCTATATTTAAATTAGAATTTAAATTAAGAAAATCTTTAACCTTACTAATCGCATCAAATCTCCATTTTGCATCGATACCAAAACTTAAAACCTTATTAGCTTTATCATAGCTTGGAGCTATTTCATTAAACATTTCTACTATTTTTTCTTGTTTTTGCATATTTATCCTAAATAATAAGTTCTAGCTATTTTACTAATTTTTCTAGCTATTTTTTTAACACTTTTATTTTTTGCTAATTTTTCTTGAAAATCTAATTTTTTATGAGTTTTAAAAAAGCTTAAAAATTCAAGCAATATTATTAATTTTTCGCAACTTTCATTAAATCTTAATACTTTTATAGCTTCTTTTCTTAAAACTTTTGAAAAGATTTTTACAAAATTAACCTTAGCACAATTTGTAGTATAAAAATTATTTTCATCTAAAATAATACAAGATAAATTATCGTAAAAATTATCATTTTTATTGATAGTTTTTATTATATTTTCTTCGTAAATAAAAGAGAATAAATTAAGAATTTCTTTTATTATCTCTTGCTTAGAATTAATACTTAAATAAAACAAATATATCCTTAAAGCAAGTCCTATGCTAATGCTTAAATCCCTTGATTTAAGCCCATAAGTTAAAAATATTTTTAATCTTTCATATTCACTAAAACTAAGTCCATCTTGAGAATTTTCATCAAATAAAGTGCAGATATAAAAATTATTAAATTGTTCTATCATCTTGCCTTGAGTGATGGCTCTTTTGTATTTTAAACTTTTGCTTTTTACTTCATTTAAGCTAAGCTCACTCGTATGATATTCTATGTCAGCTCTTGATAAATTAGCTTTTAAAAAATGTAAATTACTATCAATTATATCAAGTTTATAAAGACTATTTTCAAATAAACAAAAACTATCTTTAAGCTTTTTAAACTCTAAATTACTCTCTAAGGTAAAAAAGAGAAAGTGTTTTAAAATACTCACCTAAACTCCTTTTTTATCTTATTTTAACTTATATTATTTGCAATTTGAACAAGTAGCCAAAAACGCTGTAATTTTAATACTTTCTATAGGATTATCTAACTTAGTTTGTAAAGTTTGTTGATATTTATCAAGTCCAGCCTTAACTTTATCTAAATCAAAAACACTTTTACAATTATTACAAACCAAATGAATATGTTCGTATTCATATATATCGTATTTTGATTTATCATTAGGGATTGAAATCTCAACTACTAAACCCTCATCAATCATAGTGCTAAGATTTTTATAAACAGTAGCAAGTGAAATTGCAGGATATTCAACCTTTATTTGCTCGTATAATTCATCAATACTAGGGTGTTCGTGTTTTGATAAAACTTTTAAAATGCTTATTCTTTGCGGAGTTGCTTTTAGCTTTCTATCCTTTAAAATCTCTAAAAACTTCATATTTACCTTTACCAAATAATATTTTTTATTAAATGCGAAAGAATACTATAAATAACTTAATATTTCTAGTCATTAATTAAGTTATTTTAAATTTGTAATATTTTTGTAAGGAGAAAAAATGAAAGCGAAAATCATTTATTGTAATGCTTGAAAATATGAACCACAAGCTGCAAGGGTTGCAGATGAATTAATTGGTGAATTTCAAGGAATAGAAGTAGAATTTGAAATAGGAAATAAAGGCGATTTTATAGTTATTTGTGATAATGAGAAAATATATTCAAAAAATGAATTAATAGGTTGTGATAGCAAAAGATTTCCACATATTAATGAGATTAATTCACTTATTAAAGCCTATAGATAATTAAAGAATTTAATTTTAAATTCTTTAATTACAAATCAATTCTTACTAATTTATAATCAGGGTCAAACCTAAATGATAATAAATTTTCATATATTCCAAAAAGTATCATAAAGGTTACAAAAGAGCTTCCACCATAGCTAAAAAACGGCAGTGGCACTCCAACAACAGGAGCAAACCCTATAGTCATAGATACATTAACCCCAACATAAATAAATATTAATATGGATAGAGCTGATGTGAAAGTTTTAGCAAAATAATCTTTTTTAAGCTTTTTATTAAAGCTTAGCAAATGTAAAATCAGTAATAAATATAATCCTAAAAGCAAACAAGCACCTAAAAATCCGTATCTTTCAATAGTATATGCAAAAATAAAATCACTCGTGCTAATTGGTAAGAATTTAAAATGAGTTTGAGTAGCATCATCTTTGCTTTTACCATTTATTCCACCACTTCCTATTGCTATCATACTTTGTCTTACTTGATAGCTTGGTTTTTCACTTAAAAAATCGGTAATTCTTTTCTTTTGGTAATCATTTAAATTATCATAGACAATAGGAGCTATTGGCATACAAATTCCAAGCAATAATGCCCCTGTTAAAATAATTTTGTGATGAATGCCCACTAAAAATAATGTAACATAGCCAACTATTAAAATAATTAAAGCAGAACCTAAGTCAGGCTCACTTTTAATAAGAACAAAAGGTAAAATTATATAAAAACTAATTTTGCAAAAATCTTTAAATCTATATCCATCATCAGGTGGAGGATTGTGTCTAATTAAATAAGCAAGCATTAATAAAAATGCAGGTTTAAAAATCTCACTAGGCTGAATCGTAAATCTTGTAAAAGGAATTTCAAGCCATCTAGTAGCTCCTAATTTAGTAGCACCTAAAACATCAACTAATAATAATAAACCTATACAAAACCAGTAAAAAAAAGGAATAAGCCATTCAATTTTTTTAATTGGTAATAAAAAAAATATAAAAAAAGCAAAAAACCCTACAATCACATATATAATTTGTTTATGCGCTAAAACTTCATTCGCCTCATTCATTAATAAAAATGAAAAAATTATTATTGGAAATACGAGCAATGGCAATATAAAATCAAAGTGGGTTAAAATTTTACCATCTAGTTTTATCAATTTACAACCTTTTGCTAAATTTGTTTATGAATATGATTTAAAAAGGTTAATATTGAGTAAGATTGTAGCAAGTGAAATTGAAAGAATTGATATATATTTAGCTAAAGTTTTAGGACAAAGTCGCTCACAAATTTCTAATCTAATAAAAAATCAAAATGTATTAGTAAATAATAAAGTAATTAAAAGCTCATATAAACTAAATATAAATGATGAAATAGAGATTAATTACCCTGATATAAAAGATATAAATATTAAATATGAAGCTAATTTTGATGTAGAAATTCTGTATGAAGATGAGTATATGCTAGTAGTAAATAAGCCAAATAATGTAGCAACTCATGGCTGCTCTTCTTTAAAAGAAGCATCATTAGTAGAATGGCTACTTGAGAGAAATTATAAACTAGCTGATATCAACGGCAAAATAAGAGCAGGAATAGTGCATAGACTTGATAAAGATACTAGCGGAGTTATGCTAGTAGCTAAAAGCAATGAAGCATATTTTAGCTTAGCAAATCAGATTAAAAATAGAGAAGTAAATAGAATTTATCTAGCAGTTACAAACCACACAATAAATCAAAATCATATAGAAAAATATATAAAAAGAAATGAGAATAATAGATTAAAAATGCAATCTTTAAGCAAAGATGAATGTATTAAAAAATACGGCTTAAATGAAGATAGATGGGGCAAATGGGCTAGAACTCATTTTATAAATCTTGCAAATACAAATGATAAAGCTTTAATTTCAGCAAAATTAGAAAGTGGTAGAACTCATCAAATAAGAACCCATCTAGCAAGTGTAAATAGATATATTTTAGGAGATAGTATTTATGCTGATGAGAGCAGTAAAAATAAAGCAAATAGATTAATGCTACATTCATTTTATATAAATTACACCCACCCAATAACAAATAATTTTATGGAATTTTATTCAAGTAATTGTTTGAGTTTTAATGAAGCTATTAAAGATTTTAAAGATATAAAACTTGACTTAAATCTAGCTCATAATTTATTAAATCAATTTAGTAATAATTTGGAATAGGATATGCTTATAAATCATTATTCATACTTAGTATAATTAAATCTTTACACGAAAGGCAAAATATGAAGAAAATTATTAAAATAAGTTTATTTACAGCTTTTATTATAGGCTTTAATGCGTGCTCTAGCACAACAGGTCTTAGTGAAATTGCTCCGATTGATAATCTTACTATGGTAAATAATATAAGAACTCTTCAAGGTATGAGAGAAATAGGATTTGAGTGGGACCCTATATATGATCAAAATATAGATGGTTATAAGATTTATAGAAAAGAGCTAAATGATGAAAATGCAAAAGACAAACTAATCGCTACTATAAATGATAGATATGCAACTCATTATTCTGATAATAATTTAAATCCTGATACTAGCTACGCTTATACTTTCGTAACTTTTAATAAAGAAGGTAATTCAAAACTATCTACTATAAATGTAAAAACTATAGGAAAAATTGAACCAGTTACATTCATTCAAGCAATAGCAGGACTTCCTAATAAAATCAAAATAATTTGGAGACCGCATACTGATTCAAGAGTTGTAAAATATAATATTTATAAACAAGACGCTAATTCTGATAAGTGGTATAAAGTAGCAACTATTAATAATCGCTTAAGTGCTGAATATTTAGACGAAGTTAAAGCAAATCTATATGCTAAATACAAAGTAACTGCACTAACTTATAACGGAGTTGAAAGTGATGCTAGTGCTGAAGTTGAAGCAATTAGTAAAGTTTTACCACCACAAATTGTAAATATCAATGTAACTACAAACCTACCTAAAAAAATAATTCTTACTTGGGACGCTCCTAAATATGAAGACTTTTCTCATTATAAAATATATTATTCAAAAGCATCTTTATTACCATTTTTTGAGCTAGCTACAACTACAGAAAATAGCTATGAGGATAATATAGGAGATGATGGAGTAAGCAGATATTATTATGTAACTATGATAGATAAAGACGGACTTGAGAGTGCAAAAACTGGCGTAAATGTAGTTGGAATGAGCCTTGATAAACCTAAAACTCCTGCTCTTACAGGATTTGAATTACAAAATGAAAATACACTAAAAATAAAATGGATTAGCACGGATAATCGTATAAGAACCTATAAACTTATTAAAAATTCAACAGAAGTTGCAAACGGAATACAAAATGATTATTATGTAGATACTACATATGTGCCTGGAGATGTTTATCAAATAATTGGCGTTGATGAATTTGGAATAGAATCAAAACCTAGTTCAAAATTGAGTGTTAAATAATGCCAAATTTTAAAGCAAAATATATAAAGAATTTAACCTTGCCAATTTGTGTTGGGGAGGTTGAATTTAAATTTAAAACAAAAACACAATTAGGCAAAACTTTAGTTTATACTAGTATTAATAATTCTAGTTTTTTTATAGAACTTAACGAAAAAAATAACGAATTTGTAGTAAAAATTGATAAATTAACAAAAATTACCGACTTAGCCTTAATGCAAAAAGCCTTAGAAGCATTTGAAAAAACATTTTGTGATGAAATCATATCAAAAGCATATCATTATAATAAATTTAAAGAATTAGCAAGTAATGTCATATCATCTCCTAAGGACTTTAAAGAATTAATTAATTCATTAGATAATGCTTATTTAGAGATAGGTTTTGGTTCAGGAAGACATTTGCTATATCAAGCAAAAAATAATCCTCAAAATACTTATATTGGAATAGAAATTCATAAACCTAGTCTTATTCAAGTAAGTAAATTAGCTAAAGATTTAAATAATATATATTTATTAGATTTTGATGCAAGAATAGCTATAAAAGAATTAAATAATAGTTGTTTAAATGGAATATATTTGCATTTTCCTGTGCCTTGGGACGACGCTCCTTATAGAAGAGTTGTATCAAACGAATTTAAAAACGAGTGCGAAAGAGTATTAAAAGAAAATGGATTTTTTGAATTAAGAAGCGATAGTTTAATGTATGCAGAATATACAAAAAATATTTTTTCTGATTTAGACTATGATTATTTTAAAAATAAAGACGCAAGGATAATAAGCAAATACGAAAGCCGTTGGCTTAAGATGAATAAAGATATATATGATTTTGTTTGCTATGTGAGAAATAAAAAGAATTTAAATCAAGAAATCATAAATCAAAAAATTAATTTCAAAATTGATTTTAATAAACTTAATTTTATAAAACATATTGATGAAGATTTTTTCTTAAAAATATCAAGAATTTATGAATGTGATAATGCAAAAATCATTCAAATAGCTTATGGTGGATTTGACACACCAAGTAGCTCTTATTTATTATGTAAAGAAAATGAAGAATTTGAGTTTTTGTTTCACGACTTTTGCCCAAATACTTTAAATTTAAAAGCATTTATTAAATTAAAAGAGTTTTTACAATGAAAAGCAATGCTACTTTAATAAATGCCAATAATTTAACTCTAGCCTACAATAATGAAATAGTATTGCATAATATAAATTTTAGTGCTAATGAAGGTGATTTTATATTTATCACCGGTAAAAGTGGTAGCGGGAAAACAACATTGCTTAAAAGTTTTTTTGGAGAATTTAGCGAATTTAGTGGGGATTTGCATGTTTTGTTTAAAAATATGGGAAATATTAGCAATGCTGAATTGTTAAAACTTAGAAGAAAATTAGGAATAATTTTTCAAGATTATAAACTAATTAACGAGCTAAATGTAAGCGATAATATAGCATTACCTTTAAAAATAGCTGGCGTTAAAAATGAACAAATCAGCAAGCATGTAGATGTGTTATTAAAATACACAAAACTTCAGCATAAAGCTAAAAAAATGCCTTTAGAATTAAGTGGCGGAGAGCAGCAAAGAATAGCCCTTGCAAGAGCAATCATACACAATCCTAAAATAATAATATGTGATGAGCCAACAGGAAATCTTGATATTCATTCAGCCGATATTATTTGGCAATTACTAAATGCTGCTAGAAACACATTCAATGCTTGCATTATCGCAGTAACTCATCAAATTCCACCTAGAATTGATTTTAATTATAGGCATTTAAATATAGAAAATGGGGTTTTGAATGAATTTATTTAAAACACATATTAGTTTTATTTTTCCACTTTTTATTATATGTTTTTGTTTTCAATTTGCCTTTTTTATTGATGAATTAATAAAAGATTATGAAACCAAATTAAATAAAGATTACAGCGTAGTATTAGTAAGCGAGCTTGAAATTCAAGCAGTTGATTTAGCTAATATTGAGTATTTTTCAAGTATTAACGAATTAGACCCTAGTGAAATTCTTAATAAATTAAAAAAAGATATAACAAATGCTAATTTAAATACCTTAAAATCAAAACTCCCAAAATTTTATAATATTAGCTTTACTAAATTTATTAATGAAAACGAAATAAATCAAATCAAAAAACAACTATTAAAAATACCAAATGTTTTAAAAGTAGAAACATTCTCAAAAACACACATTAAAATATATAAATTATTAAATATTATAAAACTAATCTCTTATATATGTTTAATTTGCATAAGCATATTATCTATTGCTTTATTTATAAAACAAATAAAAATTTTTAAATACGAGCACGAAAATAGAATTTATATTCTTAATTTATTTGGGGCAAATTTCTTCCAAAGAGCTGCACCAATGCTTAAGATTGTATTTGTAGATAATATAATTTGTTTTGCTTTATTATTTGCGTTTTTTATTAATTTTAATAATATCTCTTATATAAAAGAATTTTTAGCAAAACTTGATATAGATTTACCGCAAATTGATTTTTTACCTAGCTTAATTGAAGTAAGCTCTTATTCTTTACTAGCTTCATTACTATGTATAATGATTGTAATGTTTAAGGTAAAAAGACAATGAAAAAACTTCTAATAGTTTTGTTTAGCTTAAGTTTATTTGCAAATCAAATAGAAAACAACACAAAAAAACTAGAGCAAACTCAAAATGAAAAAGAACAAATATCAAAAAAATTAGAAGATTTGGCAAGTGAAATAATTGAAGGGGAACAAAAATTAAAAGAAATAAATGAAAAAGTTAAAAAAACTTCAAATATAACAGCAGAATTACAAGAACTTGTAAATGCTCAAAATGGAGAATTAAATACATTTATCACACAAAATAAAGAGCTAATGAAAGATAAAGAGAAATTAGGTGCTAAATTAGTTGAAATAATTGCTAAGGATTTTTCGTATGATTTAATAGCACCAAAAGATTTAATTGATAGTTCAATGAGTATAGTTTCTATTGAAGTATTAAACACACTTTCTGAAGTTTTGAATAATGAGCTTTATAAAATTTCAAAAGATTATGCAAGAACGCAACAGCAAATTGATTATAAGCAAAAAAAAATTAGTGAAATGAATGTAAATATTGATAATTATAAAAAACAAGCAAAAGAATTAAGCGAACTTAAAAAACGCCAAGAGAATTTAATTTCTAAACAAAAACAAGATGAAAAAATATATAAACAACGCCTAACAAATTTACAAAAACAACAAGATGAAATTAGAGCAACTTTGGCTAAGTTAAAAATCATAGAAAATGAAAAATCAAATAAAAAATCAAGTCAAACTACACAAGTAAAACATTCTGATACCTTAAGTTATGATGGAAAGGTAGCAAAATATACAGGAGCAAAAACTATAGCACCTTTAGTTGATTTTAGTGTAAAACAAAAATTTGGAGATTACATAGACCCTATATATAAATTAAAAATATTTAATGAAAATGTAGTGCTACGCTCAAATACACCTGATGCCAATGTAAGAGTAGTATTTGATGGAAAAGTAGTTTTTGCAAATGATACTGCAGTCCTTGATAAGGTTGTAATTGTTGAACACGCAAATGGAATTCACACAATATACGCTCACTTATCAAAATTTAGCAAACTTGCAAAGGTTGGAGAAGTATTAAAAAAAGGAAACATTGTTGGAAAAGTTGAAAGGGATTTAACTTTTGAAGTTACACAAAAAAACTACCACATAAATCCGTTAGAACTAATCAACAATTAAATTATAGTTATACTTTTAAGTATTTATATGCAAATAACATTAGTAATGCTAAAAATAATACAAAAAATCCTTGCATACTAAAATACAATTCATAACTAATATTATCAATATATTTTACGATAATTCCTTCAATTCCTTGTGCAGCACCAGAACATAAAAACCAAATTCCCATAGTGCTTGAATTAAATCCACTTGGAGTTAATTTTGATACTATGCTAAGTCCTAAAACCCCTATACTTGTTTGAGAAATACCCAACATAAAATAAGTAATTAATATATAAAATGGATTAATAAAATCATCTTTGCTAAGCATTCCTAAAACAATAAATGAACTAGCAGCAATAATCATAGCAGCTGGTATAATTAATGCTTCATTAATTGAGCTTTTTTTACTTATAAAACTTAAAAGCATACTTGTAAAAATACTGACTAAAAACATAAAAGCTAAATACCAACTAGCTGGAATTTGATAATTTAAAATGCTAAAAGAAACCTTACTTTTAATTAAAATATTTAAAGTATTAAAGCTTTGAAAAATCAACATATAAAAAAACACAGCAGCTATTAAATAAAAAGCTAATTTTTTAAAATTATTTTTTGTTGGTATTTTTCTATAAATAAAAATATAAAAAATTATTAAAATTAAAATTGAAAAAATACTTATAATTTTACTAACCACCAAAAGTTCTTGAGTAGTTAAGAATGCAATAAATAAAAATATCAAAATAAGCATAGCTATATTATTTTTAAAAAAATCATATTTTATAGGTTCGCTAGATATATATTTTGAATTATAAAAAAATACTAAAATAGCACAAAATACACTAAAAAATGATATGAAAAATGCTAAATTATAAGAATGTAGTATTAAAAGACCAGCACTAATTTGCCCCAAAAAACATCCTATATTTACAAAAATATAGAACATACTAAATACATACTCGCTATCATTAGGATAACTTTTAGATAACAAACTTGTAATATTTGACTTGATTAATACACTACCAAAAATAATGCAAAAAAGAGATATATTTAAAAAATCAAAAGTTAAACATAAATACCCTAAAGTAAGAAAAATAATTCCTAAAATTACACATCTTTTTGCACCTAAGCAAAAATCACTTAAATATGCTCCAAATATACCAAAAGCATAAATAGCAGCACCCAAACTTGCACTTATTGCACTAGCTTCACCTTTAGAAAAAGAAAATGTATCCATTAAATAAAATACAAAAATACCTAAAAAGCCTAAAAAGGCAAATCTTTCTAGGGCTTCTATGTAACATATTGGTAATAGTGGTTTTAACTTATTTTTTGACATCGTTTTCTCCTAAAGAAAATCTTGAAGCCTAAGAAAGATTTAATTCTATTAAATTTAAAGGAGGTGGTGGATTTACCAGGACTCGAACCTGGGACCAACCGGTTATGAGCCGGTTGCTCTAACCAACTGAGCTATAAATCCTCCGTGATTAAAAGCTGTTATTATATATTTAAAAACTTAAAAAATACTTAAATAATAAAATTTTTATCTTTATTTTATAGACTTTTATTAATTATAATTATAAATAACTAATAAAAACCTATAGGCATTTATAAAAAATATAAATGCCTAATCATATTACATAGCAATGAAATTCTTAGGATTAAAATACTCAAGGTTAAAGGCATTTGCCACACCTTCGTGAGTGCAGTGTCCTTTATGTGTATTTAAACCATATCTTAAACTTTCAAAACAAGTTATAGCACCAATTACTCCAAGGTTTGCTATTTTAATTCCATAAGGAGTTGTAGCGTTTAATAGTGCTAAAGTAGCTGTTTTTGCAACTGCTCCTGGCATATTACCAACTGCATAATGAATTATCCCATCAACTTCATAAATAGGGTTTGTATGAGTTGTTGCACGGCTTGTCTCAAAACAACCGCCTTGATCAATTGCAACATCAACTATAACAGCACCTTTTTTCATATGTTTTAAATGTTTTCTAGATAATAATTTAGGAGTTTTTGCTCCTGGAACTAAAGCTGCTCCAATTACTACATCAGCATCTTTTATACTATCTAATATATTTGAAATATTACTATATAAAGTAGTAATCTTACCATTAAATACATGGTCAATATAATCTAGTCTATTAGCATCACGACCTAAAATTACAACTTCTGCTCCCATACCAAAAGCAAGTTGAGCAGCATTAAGCCCTACCATACCACTACCTAAAATTACAACTTTTCCTTTTTTAACACCAGTTAGACCACTAAGCAGCATTCCATTACCGCCATAAGTTTTTTCCAAATACTTACAACCTTGAATTACCGCTAAACGACCAGCAATAGCACTCATAGGAGCTAAACAAGGAAGATTTTTACCTTCTTGAATCGTCTCATAAGCAAATGCTGATATTTCTTTATCTATTAATATTTTTGTAAGTTTTTCATCTGCTGCTAAATGTAAATATGTATATAAAATCTGTCCTTTTTTAAAATACTTATATTCACTTTCAATTGGTTCTTTTACTTTAATAATCATTCCAGCTTTTTCAAAAATTTCTTCTTTAGTTAAAATCTTTGCTCCGGCTTTTATATATTCTTCATCACTTATATCAATACCAGCACCGGCTTTACTTTCTACTAAAACTTCATGTCCATGATTTATATATTCAATAACATCTAAAGGCGTTAAGCCAACTCTATATTCTTGGTCTTTAATTTCTTTTAAACAACCTATAATCATTTATACTCCTTTTGTGATAAAGGAGTATGATATAAAAAAAATAAAAACTTCAAAAGATTTTTTTGAAAAAATTATAAAAAGTGTTACGAATTTACAAGTTATATGTTTTCTAGCATATGAACTATTACAATTTTAAACGCCAAAAATAAAAGTAGCAAGCTTCCTATTGGTTGTAAAATTTTTTTATTAACTTTCATTTTGCTTATAAACAAACTAGAAAAACACATAAAAAATGTAACTAAAGCTATTAATACAGAAGAAATAAATAAATTATATTCCAAAGAAAATATCATAAGTCCTGCACCTAAAGCATCAATACTAGTTACTATACTAAGCAAAAACAACGACCCATAACTAATATCAATATTCTCATTTTCATTATCTAAAAATTCTTTAAATAATTTATAAGCTAAAAATGCAAAAACTACAAAAATCAAATAGTGATCAATTGCTTGAATTAACTTCATATATCTTACATTTAGTAAATAAGTTACATAATATCCTAAAATAGGCATTAAAACCTGAAAACAAGCAGATAATATACTAAAAACTAATAATTTTTTTAAAGATTGTTTTTGTAGCACTAAGCAAATACTTAATGCTACAAAAAATGCGTCAATTGCTAAAGAGAAAGCTAAAATAACAATATCAATTATCATCAAATAAGCCATTCTCTTCTTCTAAATTTTCTTCTTCGTCTTCTTCCTTAGGGCATTTTGCAATGCTTACAACCTCATCGCTACCAACATTTACAACGATTACTCCGCTTGTATTTCTACCAGCTTTTCTAATGCTTTGCATATCAGTTCTAATCATCTTGCCACTACTTGTAAGCGCCATTAAATCCATAGTATCATCAACAATTACAATGCCTACTAAATCTTTTGTCTTTTGAGTAAGTTTCATACAAATTACGCCCTTACCACCACGACTTTGTAAGCGATATTCTCCTGCATCAGTTCTTTTTGCGATACCTTTTTGGCTAACACTTAAAATTTCTTGCTCATTACTTTCAATAACCACTGCACCTATTACATAATCTTGCTCTTCTTTAAAGCGAATAGCAGTTACTCCACGAGCTACACGACCAATTTGACGAACTTTTGTAAGTGGGAATTTAATACACATACCCTTTTTAGTAGCTACAAAAATCATAGTTCCACTAACTTGCTCTTCTTGGTTTTCTTGGTTTTCATCTAAAGAATTTTCTTCTTCAACAATTTGAATATTATCATCTTCAATAATTTCACTATTTTCATCAACCAAATCAATATTTTCACTATCATCATTTTGTGCTATTAAAACACTTACTAATTCATCGTTTTCATCAAGATTAATAGCTCTTACACCAACTGAACGGATATTGCTATATTCACTTAAATTCGTGCGTTTAATAAGACCATTTTTAGTAAAGAATGCAAGTGATTTTGTCTTAGCAAAATCAGTTGTTGGAATTATTGCCATAATTTTTTCATCTGGTAAAAGATTGATTAGATTTACAACAGCTTTTCCTTTAGCAGTTCTGCTACCTTCAGGAATTTTATAAACTTTTAACCAATATAGTTGTCCTTTATTAGTAACAAACATTAGCGTATCGTGAGAATTTGCAGTAAAGAAACTCTCTATAAAATCATCATCATAAGTAGTAACTGCGACTTTACCTTTACCACCACGCTTTTGTTTTTCATATGATTTTGTAGGAACTCTTTTGATATATCCACGATGAGTAATTGTAATTACCATTGGCTCATTTGGTATTAAATCTTCTACATCAATTTCATCATAATCATCTACTATTTCAGTAATTCTTGGAACTTTAAATTTATTTTTAATTTCTAATAATTCATCGTGAATTATTTCTTCTATTTTTTCTTCGCTTTTTAAGATTGCATTTAGTTCTTCAATTTTTGCTAAAAGCTCTCTTAATTCATCTTCTAATTTATCTCTTTCAAGTCCTGTAAGACGGCTAAGTCTCATTTCTAAAATAGCATTAGCTTGTAATTCAGTTAAGCTAAATTTTTCTACTAAAGCATCTCTTGCACTTGCAGTATCTGCACTTGATTTAATTAATGCAATTACTTCATCTATATTATCTAGTGCAATTTTAAGACCTTCTAAGATATGTGCTCTTGCTTTTGCTTTTTCAAGTTCAAAAATAGTTCTTCTAATAATTACGGTTTTTCTATGATTTAAGAATAAATCTAATAGCTCAATTAAAGAAAATACCTTAGGTTCTTTATTATGAATTGCTAACATTATCACACCAAATGTTGTCTCCATTGTGGTGCTTTTAAATAAATTATTTAGCACAATTTCACTCATAGCATCACGCTTAAGCTCAATTACAAGGCGAATTCCATCTCTATCACTCTCATCTCTTGTCTCGCTTATACCTTCTATTTGCTTTTCTTTTACAAGCTCTGCAATTTGCTCGTGAAGTCTTGCTTTATTTACTTGATAAGGCAACTCATCAATTACTATTAGCTCTTTATTTCCTTTTTGTTCTATATGAGTTTTTGCTCTTACTTTAATTCTACCGCGACCTGTTTTATAAGCTTCTATAATGCCTTTTTTACCAAAAATTATCCCACCAGTTGGAAAATCAGGACCTTTTATAAACTGCATTATTTCTTCTAAACTAGCGTTTTTATTCTCAAGTAAATATAAAAGTCCATCTACTAATTCATCTAAACTATGTGGTGGAATATTAGTTGCCATACCAACAGCAATACCACTTGAGCCGTTTAATAATAAATTAGGCACTCTTGAAGGTAAAACATCAGGCTCACTCATACTATCATCATAGTTTGGAACAAAATCAACGGTGTCTTTATCTAAATCTTTTAACAATTCTTCAGCCAAAATTGTCATTCTAGCTTCAGTATAACGCATAGCTGCAGCACCATCTCCATCAACTGAACCAAAGTTTCCTTGACCATCAATACTTGGGTATCTCATTGAAAAGCTTTGTGCCATTCTTACTAAAGCATCATAAACAGCAGTATCTCCGTGCGGATGGTATTTACCGATTACATCACCCACTATACGAGCTGATTTTTTATAAGCACTTTTTGAACCTACTCCTAAATCATTCATTGCATAAAGAATTCTTCTATGAACCGGCTTTAATCCATCTCTTGCATCAGGTAAGGCACGGCCTATAATTACTGACATAGAATAATCAAGATAGCTTGTTTTTATACTATCTTCAATATCTACAATAGTAATTTCACTATTATCAAATAAATTCATTGTTTTCCTTTAAGTAAAGATTTTTTTATACTAGCAAACTAAACTTTCGCATCGGCTAATACGACTGCAAAAAGAACCTTAATTTTAGCTTTTTTAAGCACTGAATTCGCTTGTTTTAAAGACTCGCCTGAAGTGATAATATCATCTACTAAAATTACAGGTAAATCCAAGGTCTTTTGCAATTCATATTTTCTTTTATTTTTCTTTCTAAACGAAAGGCTTTTGCCTTTATAAATAATCTTATTTTTTGCTTTAATTGCGTTATATAATGGAATAATATTTTTTGATTTCATATTTTTAATAAGTATTGCTGTATGAGAATATCCGCTAGAGCAATCATCATCTAAGCCTATAGCATAAGCTAATTCATTATCAAAATGAAATCTTTTATAAGAATAAGATGCGAGTTTATTTAATATAAAATATCCACTAATAAAATGCTTGTGATTTAATAATTTTTTAATTTTAGAATATTTATAAAAGCTAATTACTTCTAAACCATCATCTAAAATTCTTCTTTTACATTCAAGTAATTTAAATTCTTTTTCACAAGTTTTACAAAAAATCTTAAATGTAGGCTTAGAGCAATTATAACATAGCATAAAGATTTTATTCTTTATCTTTTAGACGCTTTTTAACCGATTTTACCTTATATTTTAGATTATCATTTCTACTTTTGTGAATGTCAAATTTGGCTACTAAATAAACTCTATCTTTATTAATTAATTTATTTGCTTTATTTAAAATTTTTAAAGCACTTTTTAAATCATCAGTTTCTACGCTAGTTCCCATTGCACCTAATTTGTGTTTTATATTTTTCTTTCTTAAATACTCAATAATTGGTGCTATTTCTTCACTTTTACTATCATCGCTCATAGAAAAAATACAAAAATCCATTGTAACACTCATTTTTTCTCCTTTAAATAAATTTAATTATTTCTTCATTACTTGCTCTAGTAGTTTTAAAATTATTTACATTATCGCTACTTTTTTTACCTATTGCAATGCCACATATAATTTTGCCTTCAACCCCATTTTCTCTAATAGTATCGCAATATTCAGTAATACTACCTAAAACACAAGTGCTAAATCCTAAATATGTAGCCGCATTCAAAAAATTAGCTAGAAAAATACCGCAATCTAGTAAAGAACCTTCGTTTAAACCATTATCAATATGTAAAATTGCTAGATTTTTAGCATTAAAGAATTTAAAATTCTTATGCCATTGCTCTAACCTTTTTTCTTTCTCATCTCGCTTTATATTAAGTGCTTCATAAAGCCTAATTCCTGTCTGAAATCTTCTGCTCTTATAAGGTTCAAACCAAATATCAGGATATAATTTTATATCTTGACTTTTTAAATTATTTTTTACAGCATTTAATAAATCATCACTTAATTTAGCAAGGCTTTTACCACTAAAAAAGCTTAGTTTTGCTGGTTGCATATTTGTTGCACTAGGGCTTAATTTTGCAAGTTCTACTATATTAATTAATTCATCTTTACTTAATTCATAGTCAATAAAATCTCTACAAGAAAATCTATTATCCAAACATTCCTTAAAAGTCATAAAATCTCCTTAAAACAAGCATAATTGCAAAATATTCTAAAATAAAAGCAGAAATTATATTAATAATCTTTAGCACTTTTATACTAAATAAATTTGTATATTTATATACAAAAAACGACAGCGAAAATATCCAAATAAGTATGCTAACGCTAAGTCCTAAAAATAAATATATAGGATTTTGTTTAGTGCTTAGCATAGTTGCAACGCTAAGCCAAAATGTGATTACATAAGGATTTGCTAGATTTAGTAAAAATCCTTTAATAAAATTACTAAATATATTTGTATTTTCTAAATTCTTATGAAGATTTATATCTTTTACTGGCTTTAGCATTAAAAATGCTAAATAACTTAAAAATATAAAGCCAAAAATACTTAAAATATTTAAAAATAAATCATTTTTAATAAATTCTAAAACGCTAAAGCTTAATAATGATAAATAAAGTAAATCAGCGACAAAAGCACCAAAACCTAAAGCAAAAGCATTCTTAAAAGATTTTAGTGCATAACTTAAAATTAGAATATTAACAGGACCAAAAGGAACGCAAACTCCAAGTCCTAATAATATCCCATCAAATAAATCATTCATCTGCTAAACTAAGTCCTACTTTTCCATCTTTAATTTCACTAACTATTACTTCTAGCGTTTCGCCCTCATTAAAGCTTTTGCCCTTAATTTTATTAGAATGTAATAATCCATCAATGCCGTCTTGCAAGGTTACAAATACTCCAAAATTAGCTACTTTTTTAACAACGCCACTAAATCTAGTTCCTATTTCAAATTCTACTTTAGGAGCTTGTTTTTTGCCTTTAGATTTTGGTTTTAACACTTCATTTAATATATATTCTTTAGCTTCTTTTACTAATTTTCCACTAATTTTTACTTCATTTTTATCTCTATCTAAATCTATGCTAACGCCAAATTTATCTATGATTTCTTTAATAGTTTTACCACCTTGACCAATAATTTCTGGAATATCATTAGCACTTACGCTAAATATTTCTAATTTAGGTAAAATTTCTTCATTAATAACAATCTTAGAATTTGCTTCTTCCATTAAATTAAGAATATGAATTCTTCCTTTTCTAGCAGCTTCTAAAGCTTGGGTTAATATTTCAGTGCTAACCCCACCTAATTTTATATCCATTTGCATAGCAGTTATTCCATCAACACTACCTGCTACTTTAAAATCCATATCCCCATCGTGATCTTCTAAGCCCATAATATCAGTTAATACAGCATATTCACTATCTTCAATTATAAGCCCCATAGCAACTCCAGCTACTAGTTTTTTACTAGGAACTGCTGCAGCACGAAGAGCTAATGAGCCACCACAAACACTAGCCATTGAGCTACTTCCATTACTTTCTAATATTTCTGAAACTATTCTAATAGTATGAGCATAATCTTTACTAACTGAAGAACTTAAAGCTCTTTTTGCTAGATTTCCGTGTCCTAATTCTCTTCTTGAAGGTGCTTTTAAAGGACTTGCTTCGCCTACACAAAAACCAGGAAAATTATAATTAAACATAAATCTTTCATAGGTAGTTGATTTATTATTTAATAATTCAATTGCTTGAGCGTCATTGTCGCTACCTAAAGTGCAAACCACTAATGCTTGAGTTTGACCCCTTGTAAATAAACAAGAGCCGTGCGCATTTGGTAAAATATTAGTCAATATACTAATAGGACGAACCTCATCTAAAGCTCTCCCATCAGCTCTTCTTCTTTCTTTTAAGATTTGCTTTCTTACTATGTGCTTTTTAATACGATTTAATTCATAATCAAGTTCAGCTTCACTCCAATTATTATTTATAAATTCTTCATCTAAAACAACTTTTTTTGCAATAGCTTTAAGCTCACTTGCCCTTTCGCTTTTAGCCATTTTATTAATTGCAAATTTTATATCTTCTAAATAGTTTTTTTCTAAATATTCATATACTGCTAGATTTTCACTATCAGCTTTGTAATTAAACTCATAAGATTTTTTATATTCTTTAAAAGTATTATAAAAATCATTACTTATATTTAAAATACTACCTTTTGCAAATTCTAAAGCTTGTAATAACTCACTCTCACTCATCTCATTCATTGAATTATTAGTCTCATTTGCTTTCATTTCTATCATTAATAATTCATCTTTAAGACCACTTACAAACAAATCAAGACTTGAAAGTTCTAAAGAATTTAAATCAGGATTTAGAACAAAACCATTTTCATCCTTAGCAACCCTAACCCCAACTGCTGGATATACAATTTCAATATCACTTAAAAATAAAGCTGCACTTGCTGCATAAAGTGCAAGTGGCTGAATATCAACATTTTCTTCAACCGAAAGAAGCATAACAACGATATGAGTTGGGTGTAAATAGCCCTTAGGAAATAATGGGCGTAATGTTCTATCAATTATTCTTGAAGTTAAAGTCTCATAATCACTTGGTTTTGTTTCTCTTTTCACAAAACCGCCTGGAATTTTACCTGCTGCATAAGTTTTTTCTACATAACTAACGGTTAATGGTAAAAAATCTTCACTAACACACTCATCTTCTCTAGCAACACTTGCTAACATAACCGTTTTACCACAAGTCATTAAAACACTTGCATTTGCTTGTTTGGCAACTAAATCAAGTTCAAATACTAATTCTTTATCGTTAATCTTAATTATTTTTTTCATTTATCTCCTTTTGATATGGCAAATAATAATTGCTCGTTTCTAAAATCTCACACGCATATTCACTTGATATTTCAAGTGGTTGCTTGTAGTAATAATCTTTATCTATAAAATGTTCTATTTTTTCTAAATAATAAACTTTATCAAATAAATCATTATAATAATTATAAGCATCAGCAGCTACTAAAGCACTTGCATATTTTATACTTCTAACGCCTAAACCCAATAAACTTTTATGACATACATTAATAGTTAAACCGCTGTTTGAACCTTGGTCTAACAATAAAATATCCTTACCTTTAAGATTGCTAAGTGGTAAAGACTTTCTATATTTTGCAATTTTACCCATAATTGATTCATCATAAAGCACAGTATTCATTGATAAAATATATTCTTGAGTTATGGAAAAAGCTTCAATTAATTCTTGAATACATACTATATCTCTTGTTTCACTAATTTTTGCTATCTGACATTCATTATTTGGGGCATATATGCCTTTGTTAAAAAGCATATCATAATATAAATTAAGTTCACTTGCAATAGTCTCAATAAAAGGAATATTTTTAATACTATTTCCTATAATTATATGCCCTTCTAATTCTTTATATTGCAATAATTTTTCACTAAATTTATTAGCAGCTTGTAAAGGATTGTCAAAAATCATAAGTATCATCACCTCTTAAAGCAAAATTATATCTTACACCGCCTATTGGATAAAGATTGAATTTCAAATAAACTCCCCTATCTCTTACAGATTTTACACCCATTTGAGTAAGTTTAGCTGTTGTGCTTTCTTTAAATTCTAAAGAATAATTTATACATCTTTTTTTATGAGTAAAACCTATACTATAGTTTTCAAATTTCTTGCTATTTAAATTAAACCAAGCTTGAGAATATATTATGTTATAAGGCATAAATTCATATTGAAATTTACTAGTTAAAAATCTATCATAAGGCTTATTTTTCATAAGAAGCTCATCAATTTTATTATAATAAAATCCAGAACTTATTTTAAATGGCTGGGTTGTATACACTCCTTCTATAAAAAATCTATCAATATTAGAATTTTTAAACGAATACTCCGTAGTATTATTAATATTAAAATTATTATTAAAATAATACTTAAGCTGATTGCTTAAAATATTAAACTTAGAATCTTCTGTCCTAAGCGTTAAAGAATGCTTAAGTTTTTTATCATTATCGCTAAAAATTATTTGAGATAACTCAATATTAAAGGTTAAATCATCATAAGTATTAGGTATGAAAAATTCATTTTCTATTTCTTTTGAACCAGTCCTAAGACTAGCACCAAAACCAAAATTAATATTATGCAATATATAATCGTACTTTTTAAATAAATTAGTATATATAAAAGCACTATGAGTAGAATTAAAATTATAATCATCTCTTCTACTATAATTATTATAAAAGTTAAGTCCTAATTCAAATTCTTCATTTAAAACAAAGTTAATATAATCATTAAATAAGCTTTTATTAAACTCAATTGGAACATAAAAATGAAATCTATTTAATGTACTACCTTCTCTTCTATAAAAATTGCTATATGAAAAATCTGCTTTATAATTAATATGATTATCAAATAAAGTATCATAAAATCTATGATAATGTAGATTTGGAATTTCTTGTAAAGTATAATCTTGATTAATACTTGAAGTGTCTTGATAATATTTAGCATATAAACCGAAATAATCTTTATTATCTGTATAGAAATAATTAAATTTTGAAGTTATTATGGCTTCATCATTATTATCTAAAAAACTAGATAAATTCAAATAATCAATATCACTAATTCTTAAAAAGTCTAAATATAATCCTTCTTGATTTTTGTTATTTGTATTAAAGATTTTATCTCTTTCATAGTGCATATTAAATCCATAATGCTCGCCGAATTTCAATTCTTCTTTATTAAAATAACTATTAAATTCTTTAAAATACCCAACTCCTATATTTCCTTTAGAATAAGGGCTATCAACAAAACGAAAATTAGAATAAATTCCATAACCCCTATTTGTTCTAATTTGTGGTCTTAATTCTAAATCCATTCTATGATTAATCGCCCAAAAAAATGGTTGCTCATAATGAATAGCTTCTTTGCTTTTTATTGATAATTTAGGAACCAAAAAACCAGTTTTTCTACTATCATCTGTATTAATAGCAAAATATGGCATATAAAAAATTGGTATATTTTTAAATCTTAAAACCATACCTTTTAATACTAAATCTTGAGTTTTAGTATTATAAATACCTTCCTTAAAATCAATACTCCATTCAGGATTTGCAACATCACAAGAACTAACACTTGCATTTTTTACAATAAAATCACCATTTATATAAGAACTATTCTTACTTTTTAACCATACTTCAATAAAAGAATCACTTATAAAAAAATTATCAAAATTTGCACAAGAATTACCTAAATTAATTTTTGCATAATTTGATATAGTAGTTTGATTATTGTTTATTAAAAATACATCTCCAAATAATTCTAATTCTTTTGTATCTTGATTATATTTACCACTATTTGCTCTTGCAAAATAATTTTCTTTAAACAACAATATATCTTTATTTGAGATTATGTAATTATCTTTTTTTATAAACTCATCTGATTGAATTTCAATTTGATTTGAATAAAGTAAGCCAATAAGCAATATCAAATAAGATATTTTTTTAATCAACTTTAATCACCATAGATTTGCTAGCAATATCAGCAAAATTTCTTCTTGTCTTATTAAAGAATATAGATACAAACAATACCCCATTTATAAAAAATTCACAAAATACAAATACCAAAGCTCTATTTAAAGATTCTGTAAAATTAGGAGTATCAAAATGTTCGCAATTTACAATTTTTGTCTTTGTAATCATATTGCCAAAAGTTGCACCATACATATAAAAAAATATAAGAACATAAAAGAATTTAATAATAAAATATGCTTTTACATAGCGAAATAATAATATATTTAAATTGATATAATCTTCGTTATTTATTAAGGTTCTTATTTTAATTATTTCTTCATCGTTTATAAAATATATCATTAAAATAAAGATAAGAATATAGCAAATTATAAAATCAGCCACAAAAGCAATAAACCTAGCAACAATATCGGCTAGTTGTTTATCTTCTTTTTCAAGCTTTTCTAATATTTTATCATCCATTTAAAACCCTAAACATAAATCCCCAAACAAGCGTTAAATTTCAAGGTCTTGTAACCTAAAAAATAGTGGAAGAAAAGCATTAAAGGCTGCAATTCACAATTACTTGCATCACAGAACACGGTTGCTTAAACTTAATCACATAAAAAAATCTGTTAGACCGAATATATTAAACCCGCGTTGTCTAGGGTAGTGTAATTTTACATAAAAAGCTTAATGAATTTTTACTTACCCAAGCAAAACTCAGAAAACATTGCATCAAACAATTCATCGCTTCCTGTTTTTTTACCAAAAAGAGATAGTTTATTTAAACTTTCATTTAAATAATAAGCACAAATTTCAAGCTCATTAAAATTATCTATAGCTAAATAAATATTCTCACTAGCACTATAAAACGCACTTATTAAATCAGTATTTGTTAAAACCAATTCATTGTCTAATTGAGAATTTAAATAATTTTTTAATTCAAATTCTAAAGCTTTTATATCATTATTTAATGCTGATATTTTAATACCTTCTAAAGTATTTACTTGAGCTAAGTCGCTTTTATTTTGAACTATAAAATATTTTTTACCACTATTTTTAATGTATTCTAAAAGTTTTAATTCATCTTCTAAGCATTCTTTTGATGAATCAATTAAAAACAATACTATATCAGCTTTATTAATAGCCTCATAGCTTCTTTTAATGCCTAATTCTTCTATTAAATCATCACTTTGTCTAATTCCTGCAGTATCAACTAATTTTATTAAATGTCCGTGATAGTTTAAATACTCTTCAATACTATCTCTAGTAGTTCCTGCAATATCACTAACTATTGCTCTATTAAATGATAATAAAGCATTTAATAAAGAGCTTTTACCTACATTTGGTTTTCCAATAATTGCTAGGTTAAATCCTTCTATTAAGCCTCTTTTTTTCTCGCTTCTAATTGCAATTGTTTCTAATTCTTTAGCATTATTAAGTAGTTTTGTTTTAGCATTTTCTAAAATATCTTCAGGCAAATCATCATCAGCATAATCAATTGCAGTTTCTAAATAAGCTAAAGTTTTAATTAACTCATCTTGAGTGCTAGTAATTAATTCTTTAAAAGCTCCATCTATATTCTTAGATATTATTTTTCTTGCATTTTCACTCTTTGCAGCAATTAATTCATTTATTAAAAGTGCTTTTTCTAAACTCATTTTATTGTTTAAGCAAGCTCTTTTGCTAAATTCCCCTGCTCTTGCAAATCTAGCACCTAATTTATTTAAAATCATAAGTATATTTTGTGCGTTTGTAAAACCGCCGTGAATTTGAAACTCTACGCAATCTTCACCAGTAAAAGAAAAAGGGGCTTTAAAATAAATTATAATGCCTTCATCAACAAATTCATTTTCGTAAAATAGTTTAAAAAAGTGAGCATAGCGGGGATTATTTTTTAATTTTTCTGCGTTTTTTTGACTTAATAATTTTGATGCTATTTCTAAAGCTTTTTCCCCACTTAATCTAATAATACTAATAGCACCATTTCCACTAGCACTAGCAAGTGCTACTATTGTGCTATTCATTGTTTTTTAAATTCTCCATAAATTGCAATGTATCTTCCTAAAGAACTATCTTTTATAACTATATTTTTATGAGAAAATTCTTTTAATAATTCTTCATATACTAGATTTAATAAACTTGTTTCTAATGGTCTTGTTTGAGCCTTACCTGCTTCATCAATTTTTGTCTTTACTTCGCTTAAATGCTTTTCAAGATTTTCTCTTAATTTAGCAAGAACACCACAAATCTCAACTCTTGCGTGAAGATTGTATTTAATGTTTATTAGATGATTTACAATAGTATCTAGTGCTTTGTATTTATGTGCGTCTTTTCCTATTAAACTTTCATAAGAATTTGCAATAAATTCTACATTTACACTATTTTCATTAGCTGGAGTTACCACAACATCTCTTACATCAAAATATTCACTACAAAATAAATTTTTTAAATCTTTTGCAATATCTTCAATAATATTAATTTCAATTTTTTTCTTAACTTTTACTTCAATTATTGCATCTTTTTTAAAAAAACCTAAAAAACCAGCTTTTGGCAATTGAATTATTTCATACTCTAATTCTCTAATAGAGCAATTAGTTTCCTTAATTGCTCTATCAATAGCACCTTCTAGTGTTTTATCAACTATTTGCATTTTTTCCTTCTTTATTAGCAAAAATTTTATTTACAAACCATTGTTGAGTTAGTGAAAATGTATTATTTACACACCAATACAATGTAAGACCTGCTGGGAAATTTATAAAAAATATCACAAATACTAAAGGTAGGAATTTCATAATCTTAGCTTGTGTAGGGTCTTGTATAGTCATAGGAGTTATAACTTGTTGTAAAAACATAGTAGCACCCATATAAATTGGTAAAATATAATAAGGATCATGTATTGCTAAGTCATTAATCCATAAAGCCCAAGGAGCAGCCTTAAGCTCAATAGCATTTAATAATACCCTATAAATTGCAAAAAATATTGGAATTTGAATTAATATTGGTAGACATCCGCCTAATGGATTTGCCTTATGTTTTTTATAAAGCTCCATCATATGCATTTGCATTTTTTGTGGATTACCTTTATATTTTTCTTGAATTTCTTTAATTTTTGGAGCTAAAACTTTTAATTTTTGCATAGAAACCATACTTTTATAAGTTGGATATGTAAGACAAATTCTAACAACTATCGTAAGAATAACAATAGACCAACCCCAATTGCCTACATGTGAATATATAAAACTTAAAAATGCGAACATTGGTTTAGCAATAAAAGTAAACCAACCATATTCAACCACATTTGTAAGTTTTTCATTAACAGCTTCTAAAATTTTATGCTCTTTTGGACCAATATAAGCATTAAATGTATCATTTCCGCTAGCTACAACATAACCAACTGATAAATCTTTGTGATTTTTAACAACTACCTTAAATGGCTTTTCAAAATTATAAAATGTGCTTGTGTAGTATCTATCAGAAAATGCAGCTATTATAGAATCAGTTTCAACTCTTTCATCATTTGATTTTATATCTCCATCTTCATAATCTACTTTAGTATCATCATTTTTGTAAATCATAGCACCATGAACCGTTAAAGTATCTGCTAAAACATTAGGACGCTCACCTGGAGTAATAACATAATCTCTTAATTTATTATCACTAAAAGTAATTTTTACTTGATAAAAACCATTTTCTTTGAATGTTATAATTTTATTAACAATTACACCATTTACATCTTTACTTAAAACTAGCTCTTCACCAATATTTACACTACTTTTATTTGCTTTAAAAGTTGTATTGTTAAATTCTTTATTAAATTCACTATCATAAAAAACCATAGATAAAGGATATAAAGTAGTATTTTTATCAACTAAATTAATAGCCTCATTTGTTTCATTTAAAAATCTTTCATCTTTTAAAATAAAACTACTAATTTCTCCATTTTCATTGATTTGAACATCAAAATGCTCATTATTAACACTAGCAATAATATTATTTGTTTTTATTGCTTTAATATCTCCGATATTTTGAGTTTTTGTTTGTATATTACTAACTTCTTGCTTTTGAATTTGTTGAGTATTAGTAACAACTGGTTTAGGGATTAAAAAATCATAACCTATAAAAAAAACCATAGATAAAACTACAGCAATTATAATCCTTTTTTGTTGAGACATATTATCAAACATATTTTTCCTTTATTTGAATATTACTTTTACTATATAATAAAATTGTTTATCTTTTGGAACAAAAATCATTTTAAGTTTTTTTATCTTATTTTGATGTGTAAAAAGCATAATAGGTTTATGTTTAATTTTAATTATAGGATAATCAAAACCACCTACAAATAATTGATTACATTTTAAAATTCTTAAAGCTGTTAAAAAAAGTGCTTTAAAAAAATTATTATATTGAAGTTGAATAATCGCATATTGAGAGCAAGTTGGATAATATCTACAAGATTTAGGCTTTAAAGGACTTAAAAAATATCTATAAAATTCAACTAATTTAACAGCTAAATACCTAAACATTTTATTCCTTTAAACACCCCAACCTTTTAAGACTCCACTTAATATTCTTTTCTAATTCAAAATAACCTAAATCACTAAAACCTTTTTTTGCTACAAATATGTAATAACCGCTACTTATATTTGGATAAAGTTGTAAAAAAATAGCTCTTATTAATCTTTTAGTTCTATTCCTTACAACAGCACATCCTACTTTTTTACTTGCGATTACTGCAATTTTTTTAACTTCGCTTGGTTCGTGATAAATAACGCAGTTTTTAGCAAACCATTTTGAACCAATTTTATAAAGTCTAGCAAAATCTTTAGAATCATTTATGCTAGAAAATTCCTTTAGATTGCTAATCTTCTTCTACCTTTTGCGCGTCTTGCATTGATTACTTTACGACCATTTTTAGTCTTCATTCTTACACGAAATCCGTGAGTTCTCTTGCGAGGTGTATTGTGTGGTTGATAAGTTCTTTTTGGCATTTTTCTTCCTTAAATAAAAAAATTAAACGCATATTCTATCACAAATAACTTAATTATTTTTAAGTATTTTTGATATAAAATAAATTTTATGGATAAAAATACATATTTACATTACTTAAAATTATTCGGATTTTCCTTTTACAACGATAAGTTAAGCGTTAATAAAAACTACAATATAAAAGATATAAAAAATTGCAAATTATGCAATTTATACAAAAATAAAAATAATTTTTATACAAATAAAGTAATTAAATCAAATATTTTCATACTAAGCGATATTGGTTTTAATGACAATGATGCTGAATATTTTAATAGTATTTTAAGCAAGAATTTAAATCTTAATTTAAATAATGTATATATTACAAATATAGTAAAATGCTCAAATCAATATAAACAAGAAAATATTTTAAAGTGCTATCAGTATTTTTTAAATGAACTTTTAGAAAGTGAAGCAAATATTATAATTTTATTAGGAGAAAATTTAAAAAATATATTACAATTATCAAATTTTAATATTGGAGATATTATTTTTTATGACTTTTATGGTAAAAAAAGAAAAGTTTTGCTAAATTACAGCTTTAGCTTTATTAAAAAAAATCCAAGTTATGAAAATGATTTTATAAATAACTTAAAAAAAATAAAGGAATAATTATGAAAAAATTATTAACAACAATGTTAATATGCTCAAATCTTATTGCTGCCAAACAAGAATTAGTCAAAATTGAGCCAGCAAAGGTTTTTTATGTTAATTACGAAAAAGAAAAATGCTCTGATGAATGTCTAAAAGACTTATTATACAAAGGTCTTTACATAAGCTATATAACAAGATTTAATTCTAATGATGAAAAACTAAATAACATTTATGTAAAACTTCTTAATGGAATTGAATATATTGATTTACCTAAAAAACAACAATTAAACACAATTAAAATAGCTTTAGTTATACCAGAAAAAGTTGTAAAATCTTATTCTAGTAATATAATTTCTCCTGCACTTGCATATCTTATGAAACAAAATGATAATGTATATATGAAAGTATATTTTACAGGAGATGAAAGTGAAGCTAATATAGCTCCTATCATAAGCCAATTACACGATTATTCACTAATTATTACAGGATTTCAAAAAAACGGCATTAATGTATTAAACAAAAGCATTACAAATATTGCAGTATTTAATCCATTAGCAAAATCTAGTGATTTTGATAATGTAAATTCTAATTTTACATTTGGTAGCATAGATTATCAAGAGCAAGTTGCAAAACTAATAAATATTTCAAATAATAAAATAGCTGTATTTAAAGATGATAGCTTATTAGCAAGTAAAATAACTGATAATATAAGAGAACAAAGCAATATAATTTCTCTTAAAACTATTGAAAAGAAAAATCTAAATGTAAATTCGGCTTTAAGTGATGCTTGGAAATTAAATAATTCTAGCGTATTTTTTAATATACCATTAGTGAAAACAACTCTTTTGGCAACACAAATAAGAGCTTTAAGTATTAGACCAAATAAATATTTAAGCACTCAAATTAATTATCATCCAATGTTTTTAAACCTAAGCCAAGAAAACGAAAGGTCTATGTTTTATTTTGCTAATTCAATAGGCGAAATTGATGAAGAAATAGAGTATATAAATGATTTATTAGGGCAAAAAATAGCTTATAACTGGATAGCTTATTCAACTAGCGTTGGATTAGATTACTACTATCACGAGCTATATTCAAACAAAAAAGATAGATTATTTAAAGATAATTTTATAGGTAATTCAATACATTTTAATGTAAGAATTATGAATGCTAAACAATCAAAATTTAGCGAACAAAAATAAAACTAAGAATTTAAATTCTTAGTTTTAAGTAATTTTATAAAGATAATAAAGCAATTCTTACTGCGTTAGTTGCTGCTCCAACACGAATTTGATCAGCTACACACCATAAATGTAAAATCTTAGGATTATTTAAATCAACTCTAATTCTACCAACATAAGTTTCATTTGTATTGCTTGTAAATAAAGGCATTGGATAGCGTAACTCTTCATTTTCACTATCTTCATTATGTGCTTTTGTATTTGGATTATCCATCAATACAACGCTTGGAGCTTTACTTAAAATCTCTCTTACTTTTGTTAAATCTACATTATTTTTAAAAGTAATTGTAATACTTTCGCTATGACTTCTAAGTACTGGCACTCTAACGCAAGTAGCACTAATTTGCATTTTTTTATTCATAATTTTTTGAGTTTCATTCACCATTTTTAGCTCTTCTTTTGTATAGCCACTATCAGTAAATACATCAATTTGAGGAATTAAATTTAATGCTAGTTGATAAGTAAATTTTGATGGTTTAATTTCTTCAAAAGCAAATACTTTTTGAAGACCTTCCATAAGCTCACTCATACCTAAATTCCCTGCTCCACTTGCCGCTTGATAAGTGCTAACATCAACTCTTTCTATATCAAATACATCATCAAGTGGTTTTAATACTTGCACCATTTGAATGGTTGAGCAATTTGGATTTGCAATTATTCCTTTATGTTTTTCAAAATCACCAGGATTACATTCAGGCACTATTAAAGGCACATCATTCATCATTCTAAAATAACTTGTATTATCAATAACCAAAGCACCTTTATTTGCTGCAATTTTTGCATATTTTTCACTTATACTTCCACCCGCACAAAAAAATGCTATATCAACATCTTCTTCATCAAAACTATGCTCATCTAATTCTTCTATAACATAAGTTTCATCACGCCATACAATCTCTTTACCAGCACTATTTTTACTAGCTAATAATCTTAGTTCTTTTACTGGAAAATTGTATTCATTTAATACATTTAATATTTCTTCGCCTACAGCACCTGTTGCACCAATGATTGCAATATTTTTCATTTCACTCTCCTAAATTGTATTTTTGCATTTTTTCTCTAAAAACTTTTTCGCTCATTGAAATTAATTTAGAAGCTGCTTTTATATCCTTTTCTTGCTTTAAAGCTTCTTTAATTAATTCAAATTCTAAGTCATTTATATTATTTTTATTATTATTAGTAAAATTAAGCCTTAAATCACTATCTTTTACTATATTTTCATCGCTTAAAATTGCAGCACTTTCAACAATAGAAATCAATTCTCTTATATTTCCAGGATAATTATAATCATTTAATACTTTTATAGCTTCTTTGCTAAAAGTTTTTTCCCCTAAATCATACTCATTACAAATTCTATTTAAAGTAGCATTAGCAATTTCTATTATTTCATCTTTTCTTTGTCTTAAAGGCAAAATATCTAGCATAATTGTATTTAATCTATAAAATAAATCTGCTCTAAATTTATTATTTTTAATATTTTCTTGTATGTTTATATTACTAGCACTTATAATTCTTACATCTATATTAATTAATTTTGTGCCACCTAATCTTTGTATAGTTTTTTCTTGTAAAACTCTTAATAACTTAGCTTGAATACTAGCACTCATTTCACCTATTTCATCAAGAAATAAAGTGCCTTCATTAGCTAACTCAAATAAGCCTAATTTATTAGAATTAGCATCTGTAAAAGCTCCTTTTTCATATCCAAACAATTCACTCTCTATTAAATTTTCAGGGATAGCAGCCATATTAATAGCTATAAAAGGCTTATTTGCTCTTTTACTATTTTCGTGAATAAATTTTGCAAATACTTCTTTACCAACTCCACTTTCACCGCTTAAAAATACACTGACATTTGTTTTAGCTGCTTTTAAAGCTATTGTTTTTAAATTCTCAAGTTCTTTTGATGAACCTAAAAATCCATTTTGTTTTACCGGAATTTCTTTTTTAATTTTATTAGCTTTTTTTTCTCTAATAATTTTTGCTCTATTTATTGCTTCATATAATTTATCCAAATCAAATGGCTTTGTTAAAAAATCTTTTACTCCAAGTCTTAGTGCTTCAATTGCTTTATTTAAAGTAGCATTTCCTGTAATAATTATAAACTCAGCACTAATTTTTTGTTCTAAAGCTGTTTTTACAAACTCAAGTCCGTCCATTTTAGGCATATTAATATCACTTATTATTAAGTCAAAACTATCATCTAATTCTTTTAAAGCATCAATTGGATTTTTATAAGTTTTTAATTCATAATCATCACTTAATGATAATTCTAAGGATTTTCTCATATTAATATCATCTTCAACTATGGCTATTTTCATACCTTATCCTTTGTGTAAATCAATATTTTACCTTGAGCAAGTTCTGCTTTAAAATAAATTGGCAATAATCTTAAATGAGTTTTTATACTTGCTTTAAAATTATTGACATCAACATATTCACTCACTATCGCTTTATTAACACAATCTATTAAATTTGTTTGTTGGTCTTTTAAACTATCATAAATATTAGACTTTGTAGCATTAATCTCACAAACATAAGTATATCTTGCTTTTTTATCAATACTCATTGCTCTACTTAAGTGAAATTCTTCGTTAGTTAGGACTAGATTAGTAGTACTTAATCTAGCCCAAAATATATAATCAGGATTTGTAGCGTTTAATAATCCTAAAAAGCTAATTAATATGAGAACAATTCGTTCCATTTATATTTATCAATTTTTAGTTCTAATTCAACCGTATAAAGACCATCTTTAAATCCTTCTCCGGTAATGTTTGCATTTTTAATAAGTCCATTAACATATGTTGTAATTAACGAGCTTCTAAGCATTGCATCTTTTACATTTTCTCTAGAATTTACTCTAACCCCATAAAGTTTGCCAGCTAATTGACGATAAGCATCAGCTAATGCTGCTCTTTTTGCAAGTGCTAATGCTTGAGCTTGCGAAACTGTGTTTTGAGGTGGAATTCCCTCTCCTACCGAACTAAAAATCATAAGTCTTACTGCTTCTTCTTCAGGACTTAAAACAGGCTCTTGATAACTTGCTTTTTTATAAGCTGTTTTTTGAGTGTTATTTTCTACTTGAACTGTTGTTTCTTTTTTTTGTGGAACACAAGCACAAATAAATATAGCTAAAGCGATGGTGCCTAATCTTTTCACGATTTTTCCTTTAAATAATTATTTAATTGCTTCAAAGCAATTATTATTCCTTTTCTTTAAATAGCTTGTTATAATATGAAAAATAATCTGTTGTTTTGCTTAATTGCTTAGAAATATTTGAATAAAAATTTATTTCATCAATTTGATTATATTCTAAATTATTATCCAATTCAGCTATTTTCTTTAAAGAAGAACATTCATATAAATATAAGTTATTTTTTAATACAACCATCACACTACCAATAGCCCAAGTTCTACAAAATTCTCTTAAATCATTTCTATTTGGAGTTAGTTGTTTTTTAGCGTATAAATTCGCTGCTAAAACATTAGTATCAAAATATATAAAATTGTTATATTTATTTTTAATACTATCATATATTTTTTGACTAGGAGCTATTAATAATGTATGCTCAATATAATTATTAAAAATTACTCTATCGCCTATTTGTGGAGTTAATATAGGTAATGGTAAAGCATCTTGTTTTAAATCAGAAAATGTATATAGCTCTAATTTAATATTATTGTTCTCATTATTTACAAAACTAGCTCTAGCAACAATTATAGAATATTCTCCGATATCTTTAATAACAATAGCGCCATTTTTTAAATTATTTTCATCATATTTTGCATCAACTATATGAGCATAAGCATAGCCATTATCAATCTTATCAATAACAGCATTTATAAATTGATTAGCAAATGCAAAAACCGAAAAGCATATTAAAATAAAAGTTTTCTTAAACATATTATCCCTTTAAAATTAAATTACTAAATTATAAGCAAAAAAAAGTAAAATGTCTGCCTTATTTTGGAAATTTTATCATATTTTAAAGGAAAATAATGCGAAAAATCATATTAGTTTTATCTATTTTTTTAAGTTTAAATTTATTCTCAAAAGAATTAAAAATGGAAGAATTAATATGGGAAAGAGGCGAGAGTTTTTTATTTTTCTTACAAAAAAATCAAATTCCATTAAGCATATATCATAATCTTGATAAAGAAGATAAAGAACTAACAGCAGAAATCATAGCTGGGGTTAAATATCAAATATTAAGAGATGAAAATGATAATATAGAGCAAATTTTAATACCAATAAGCGAAACTTTACAAATACAAATATATAAGGATTTAGAAGATAAATATGCTATAACATTTACTCCCATTACTTATAAAGTTGAAGAAACAAGTTTAACATTTAAAATAAATAAATCAGTATATCAAGATATTATAGACAACACTCAAAACTCTAGATTAGCAAGCGCTCTACTTAGAGCATATGCAGGAACGATTAATTATACAGGAATGAAAAAAGATGATAGAGTAGTAATCGTTTATTCTCAAAAAAGAAGATTAGGTAGAATTTATGGAGATGCAAATATAAAATCAGCTATGATTGAAGTCAATAAAAAGCCTTATTATATATTTAAATATGGAGATAATGATTTTTACGATGAAAACGGAAAACAATTAGAAACATATACTTTTATATTGCCTGTTGGAAATGTTAGAATTAGTTCTCCATTTAACCCAGGTAGATTTCATCCTATTTTAAAAAAATATAGAGCCCATCTAGGAATAGATTATGCAGCACCAACAGGAACACCAGTAAAAGCAGCAGGTGCTGGAAAAATAATGTTTAGAGGAGTAAAAGGCGGATATGGAAATGTAGTTCAAGTAAATCACTCAAGTGGCTATATGACTTTATACGCACATTTAAGCAAATTTGGTAAATATAAAATAGGAGATAGTGTAAAACAAGGTCAAGTAATTGGCTATGTAGGAACTACAGGTCTTAGCACAGGGCCGCACTTACATTTTGGTATGTATAAAAACAATGCAGCAATTAACCCAGCAACAGTTGTTAGAGTTGCAAAAGATGGTCTAGTAGGCAAAGAAAAGCAAAAATTTGATTTAATAACTAAAGAATATATAAGTGAAATTAAGCATATATTAGAAAGTAAAATAACTCCTATAAAAGAAGAGAATTTTGAAAATATTGTGGAGCTTAATTAAAATATGAAAAATACAGCAGTAGCTTTTGAAATAATACAAGATTTTTTAGATGAAAAAGATGTTAGCTATGCTGAATTATTAGAAGCCCTAAAAATAATAAAAAATGATGATTATGAAGCTTATGAAAACATAATTAAAAGTCTTGATGATGAAGACTTAGGAAATATCGCAACGCTAATGCCTGAACATATGTTAAGCGATGTTTTGAAATTATCTTCAAGCAAAAAATTAGCTTTAGCATTAGGCGAATTAGAAAGCGATGATGCAACTGATTTAATGCAAAGCATTGAAGAAATTGATGATGAAAAAGCAAATAGAATTTTTTCAAATCTTAGTAAAGACGAACAAGATGATATTTTATTCTTAAAACGCTACGATGATGAAAAAGCTGGTGCTTATATGCAAACAGAGATTTTTACCGCAAAGCTTAGTGATACTCTAGAAAGTGCTATTAGCAAATATAAAGAGCTTAAAAAAAGCGAAGAAATAGAACATATAATCCAACTTTTTATAACCGATGAAAATGAAAAATTAATTTATAGTTTGCATGTAGGGGATTTAATTTTATATGAATTTAAAGATACTTTTCAGCAAATTCTAGATAAAAATGAAGATTTAGCAAAAGATTTACATTTTATTAGAGATTACGACACTATAAATGATGCTATCTCTATGGTTCAAGACTATGATTTAAGTGTAATTGCTGTAGTTGATAATAATAATAAATTATTAGGAAGAATAACTTATGATGATATACACGACTTAATCCAAGACTATGCAACAGAACAAATGTATAACTTTGCAGGGGTTGGAGATATTGATAGCGAAGATGAAAATACTATAAAAGCAGCTAAAAGTAGAGCTAAATGGCTTATTGTAAATCTAATTACTTCGTTAATTTCAGCCCATGTTATCGCAATGTTTTCTGATGCAATAGAAAAGTTAGTAGCACTTGCAGCTTTAATGCCAATAGTTGCATCAATGGGTGGAAATACTGGTTCACAAGCACTTGCCGTAACTATTAGAAAACTTGCTTTAGGCGAATTAAGTTATGAGAATTCAAAACATATATTATTAAGAGAAATTGCTATTTCGTTTTCAAACGCAACGATTTTTGCCATTGTTTTAGGAGCTGTTGCGTATTTTTGGTTTTCAATCCCAATGCTAAGCCTTGTGATATTCATATCAATGATTTTAAATTTAGGTTTTGCAGGTTTAATTGGCTCATTAATACCTTTGGTATTAAAAAAATGTGGATTTGACCCTGCACTAGGTAGTGCAGTTTTGCTAACAGCAACCACCGATGCTTTAGGATTTTTTAGCTTTTTATTACTTGCTAAAGTAATATTGTTATAATTTAATCTACTTTTAACAAAATTATGTTTAAATTAATGATTTAATTTTCAATGAAAAAGGAGATGAAATGAAAATTTCAACAAAACTTTCGTTATGTATACTGATTAGTTTGTGTATCTTAGGCATTAGCCTAATATTTATTTCTAACAAAGGAATGCAAGAAATTGATAACGTAACAACTAAAACAGTAGAAGAATTAGCAGTAAAAGATGCTAGAAGTGCTGCAAAAAGCATTGTATTTGGATTTTATAATTTTTCTGAAAAATTATATAAAGACTTTGTAAAAGCTGGAGATGGACCTGAAGATGCACTTGAAAGCACAATTGAATATCTTCAAGGTATGAATTTAGATAGCACAAATATTAGATTTTTTGCCGTTAATTCAGATGGAACTTATTTAGTTCATTATCAACCAGAAAAAATAGGAAAGAATTTAAAAGCAGATTTAGATGTTAAAGGCGAAAGCTATGTAGAAAAATTTGTTAAGAATGGCTTAGCAGGTGGTGGTTTTACAGAAGTTACATTCTTTGATAAGGTAACTAATAAAGATAGAAATATCATTACCTATACTAAAAAAGATAAAAATATGGATATTATCTATGGTTGCACAATAGATATGGATATAACAAATCAAGAAATCGCTGAAGTAGGTAAAATAATTGATGAAGTTATTAGTAGCTCAAATTACAAATTTACATTAGCAGCAGTTGTTATAGCGGCTATAATTTTAATATTAATG